>DATFPZ010000044.1:0-10495 GCA_035264545.1 Acidimicrobiia bacterium | reverse complement strand
AGCGGATGCTGCCGACACCGGCCGAGCTCGACGCGCCCGGCCTGTGGCTGGCCCGGATCGAGCTCCCCGAGGAGACTGCATGACCGACGCGTCCGTCGCGACCACGCAGCGCGTGATCAAGATGGCGTCGCATCCGGTGGGCGCGCTCCAGGACAGCGACTTCGAGCTGGTCGACGCGCCCGTCCCCGAGCCGGCGGACGGCGAAGCGCTCGTGCGCACCTTGTACCTGTCGTTGGACCCGGCCATCCGGGTGTGGATGAACGGCGTCGACACGTACGTGCCCGGCATCCACGTCGGGGAGGTCATGCGCGCCGGCGGGCTCGGCGAGGTCGTGCAGTCGCGCAGCGCCGCGTACACGGAAGGCGACCTCGTGTTCGGGATGATGCAGTGGTCCGAGTACTGCGTCGCCCGCGCCGGCCCCGACGGGATGATGACCGTCCCCCGCCAGGACCCGATCACCGCGTTCCTCAGCGTGTACGGCGTCACCGGTTTAACGGCCTACTTCGGCATGTTCGACGTGGCGCAACCGAAGCAGGGCGAGACGGTCGTGGTGTCGGGCGCGGCGGGCGCGGTCGGGTCCGTCGCCGGACAGATCGGCAAGATCATCGGCTGCCGGGTGGTCGGCATCGCCGGCGGGCCGGAGAAGTGCGCGTGGGTCACCGACGACCTCGGCTTCGACGCCTGCATCGACTACAAATCGGACGACGTGAGCGCGCGGTTGCGCGAGACGTGCCCGGGCGGGATCGACGTCTTCTTCGACAACGTCGGCGGCGAGATCCTCGACGCCGTCCTCGCGCAGATCAACTTGCACGCTCGCATCGCGCTGTGCGGCGCGATCTCGCAGTACGACACGGCCACCTTGTCGCCGGGCCCGCGGAACTTCCTCAACCTCATCCCGCAGCGCGGCCGGATGCAGGGGTTCATCCTCCTCGACTACCGGGACCGGTTCCTCGACGCCATCCTCCAGCTGGGCCAGTGGGTGCAGGAGGGTCGTATCCGCTACGCCGAAGACATCGTCGACGGCCTCGAGAACGCGCCGGGCGCCTTCCGCCGGCTGTTCTCCGGCCGGAACACCGGCAAGCTGATCATCAAGGTCGCCGAGTGACTGCGGTGAAGAAGATCGGTGTGCTCGGGGCGGGCGTGATGGGCAGCGGGATCGCTCAGGTCACGGCGACGGCCGGGTACGACACGGTCTGTTACGACGTCGACCCGGGCGCGCTCGACAAAGGTCGGGAGCACGTCACGACAGGCCGCTACGGGTTGGAGCGAGGCGTCGAGCGCGGCAAGGTCACGCGCGAGCAGGCCGATGCCGCGCTGGCGCGTCTTGCGTTCACGAGCTCGTTCGAAGACGCCGCCGCCACCGACCTCGTGGTCGAGGCCGTGCCCGAGCGCCTCGAGCTGAAGATCCGCGTCTTCCGCGACCTCGATCGGGCTGCACCCGGCGAGACCATTCTGGCGTCGAACACGTCCGGCTTCGCGATCGCGGGCCTGGCGGCGGCGACGGACCGCGCCGATCGCGTGATCGGCTGGCACTGGGCCTCTCCGGCGCCGGTGATGCGCCTGGCCGAGATCGTCTCGACGCGCGACACCAGCGACGAGACCGTCGCCGCGGTGAGGGACGCGGCGACGAAGTGCGGAAAGAACCCCGTCGTGATCCGCGACACGCCGATGGCGTGGGGTTTTGTGACCAACCGCGTCTACTTCGCCATGGTCGCCGAGGCACAGAAGGTCGTGAACGAGGGCATCGCCTCAGCCGACGACGTCGACCAGCTGATGACGGACTGCTTCCGCTGGCCCACCGGCCCGTTCGGCATGGTCCAGGGCGCCAGCTCCGGCTGGGGCTAGGCGACGTCGGTCGTGGGGGGAACGAGGGCGTCGACCTTGTAGCGGTGGTACTGGCGCTGCTCGCCGGCGCCGCGACCGAAGTAGTGCCACGCGGGGAAGTTGAAGTCCGTCGTGATCGAGGTCGGGAGCAGCAATGCCGCGCGCAGGAAGGACTCGAGGTCGGGCACGGCGTAGAGGTTGACCTCGCAGCCGAAGTCCTCGAGGGACTCGAGCAGCGCCCGGGCATGCTCCCCGGCCCAGCTCACGGAGAAGCGGCTGACGCCCCAGCTCATCAGCAGCTTGATGGTGTCCCACGCCCGCTGGGGGGCGGCGAGCACCAGCGGCGCAAGGAAGTCGACCGGGCACTGCACGATGGCGTCGGGGTGCGCGCGGAAAAGACGGCGCACGCCCTCCTCCCCCAGTGCCTCGATGCGGGCGTTGAACCACAGATCGGCGTCGTCGAAGCCGTGGGCGTCGACGGCGGCGAGCACGTCGTCGAGGATCGCGTCGCCCTCCTTCAAGTCGAGCTTGACGCCGCGGCCCTGGTCGTGCAGCCGCGCCAAGAGGTCGCCGAGCTCGAGTCCCTTCTCGGTGCGTGACCACGGCGTCCGTTCGAACGAGTCGTGGCGGAGCACGAGCCGCCCGAGGGGGTCGCGCCGCACGTCGCACTCGGCCCAATGGACTCGGGAGCCGAGGAACTGCCGCAGGTTCGCTACGTCGTTGACGCCGTGCCATACGAGCTGCACGTGGTGCGGGAGGTCGTCCTCGGTGACGAGCGCGGTGAGGTCGTACAACCGGCCGCGCACGGTGCGCGGGGTGGGCACCCGCCGCGATTCGGAGAACGTCTGGGCCTGCAAGAACAGGATCTCACCGGACTCGTCGGCCTCGGCGAGGGCGGCGATCACGGCCGGCTCGTTGTCGACGACCGCGAACGTCCGGAACCCGGCGTCCGCGAACGTGCGCAAGCCTGCGACCTTGCTCTCGATGACGGCGCCCTCCTCGCCCGACGCGTTCATCGCGAGGAGGTCGCCGCGGAACTCGACCCGGTATTCCCGACCGAGCGCGTTCAACGACCGCAGCGTCTCGTCACGCAGCTGCGCTGGGCGGCCGGTGTTGAGGCCCACGAACGTCGCCGGCTGCAACTGGAACCAGCGGATGACCTCGAGCACCCCCCGGTAAGGGCGGTGGGCGGCGAGCACCGATTCGGGCTGCCATCGTCGCTCGAGGTACCACGCCAGGACGTGCTCACGTGTCTCGATGGGGAGCGCGCGACCCTCGAGGAACTCCTCGACGCGGTTCTCGTGCACGTCGATGTCCTCGACACTCAAACCGTGGAACAGATCGCTGCCGTGGACGCGGTCGTAGTCGAGCAGCACGTACCGGACCATGTGGCGGAGGTCGAGGATCGTGCCGTCGATGTCGAAGACGATCAGGAGCCGATCGTCGGGGTAGCCCTGCCGAAACCGGGCGTAGTGGTCGGCAAGGCGACGCATCCAGTCGTTCGTACCGGTCGTCTTGCTCATCGCACTTCGACGGTACCGACTACGGATGAATGGCCGGTTGATTCCGGCTGACGCGCCGCTGAACAACTCAGCTTGATTCGTTGACAGGGCGTATGCCAGACCTCAAAAGTCGGTCATCGAGAACGGCAACGGCTCGACCGCGAACATGGCGTCGGCGATCGCGAGGGCGCCGGGGGTGCGCTCCTCGACGAGCCCGGCCCGGGCCAGCGCGGAGGGGCGCGCGCCTCCGAGCAGGATCCCGCCCAGCTCTGCGACGTCGAGTACGAGGTCGGGGTCGTCGCTCGTGCGCCGAGCCTCGGCGCCGTCGGGGCCGGCGTCGAGGGCGACTCGGCCGGCCGCACCGCCGTCGGGACGAAGCTCGTCGACGACCTCGAACACGACCCGTCCCGGAACCGCGTACGTACGCGCCGACAGCGCCGCGGGCGCGTCCAGCACGCGCACCCACAGGCTCTCGCCCAGGCGCGTGACCGCCATGCGGCGCGACTCGCGCAAGAGCCACCGCAGCGGCTCGTCGACGGGAACGACCCATGCTGTGATCGTCGAGACGAGGTCCACGTCGAGCAGGTAGCGCCACAGCACCGCGCGCGCCGCCGGGGTCACGGAGACGAGGTCGCTGACGTGCAGTGTGCCCTCGGGACCGTTGCCCCACCGTGGCTCGAACCGGTAGGCGGCGTACCCGTCGAGCACGCCCTCGGGGGATTCGTACACGCAGTAGAACGCGGTGCCCTTGTCGTCGGGATCGGGCCAGAAGAACTGGTCGGGCCACCAGGCGTCGACTCGTTGCACCGCGCCGGGCTGGACGCGACGGGCGCGGTCGAAGATCTCGGGGAACAGCTTGCGCGCCGCGTCCTCCTCCACCAGCCGGACGCGTCCGTCCGGCACCGGACGCAAGAACTCCGAGTGCCGACGCTCGACGCTCACGCTCATCGAGCTCGTCGAGATGCCATACCCGAAGCGGCGGTAGATGCCGGGTTCCGAGGCGTACAACATCGCCAGCGGCTCGCCGCGCGCGACGGCATCGTCGAGCTGCTGGGTCTTGATCGCGCTGAGGATCCCTCGTCGCCGGTGGGTCGGCAGGACGGCGATCCAGCTCACCGCGGCCGCGGGCAGCAGCCTGCCGCCCGGCATCGTCAGCTCGAAGGAGAAGAGCCGCCCGGTGCCGACGATCTCGTCGCCGTCGAAGGCGGCGAGCGTGCGGTCGAGCTCCAGGCTCGTCCAGTCGAGCTCGAGGCGCGCGGGATCGATTCGCTCACCGAACGCGATGAGGTCAGTGCGCGTGAACGCAGGCAGCTCGTCGCGCGTGACAGGTCGAAGAAAGAACTCGGACGCCACGTCCCCTTGTTTACTTGACCTCGTTACGACCCGGCCTCGATTTCTCCTCTGCCCTTGGCGGCCTCGCCGCCGTCGCGTGCACGACGTCCCGAGCGACGCAGCCGCGCGAGACCGGCGCGGACTCCACGCCCGACCGTCTCCCGGGTCCGCTCCACGCGACGGCGACGACGTGCGACAGCTTCGCGGGCGGCGCGCATGCCTCCGATGTACGAGAGCCCCGCGAAGCCGAGCCCGATAGCGAGCGCGAACAATCCGATACGGAGGTCTTGATAGACGGGCGGTATCGCAACCGGGATCAACGCACCCGCAACCCACGTGATCTGGAACCGGGTCTCGAACCGGGCGAAACTGCGCCCTCGAATGGCGTCGGGCGCGTCGCGCTGGAGCAGGCTGTCGAAGGCGACGCGTCCGGCGGCGGCGCCGGCGGCCACGAGCAATGCGCCGAACGTCGTCATCGCGAGCGAGGCCGAGCGAGCCGCGAACAGGCAACCCACCGCAGGAAGGACGAGCGAGCAGGCGAGAATGACCTCCTCGCGCGTGATCTTGCGCAGCTGCGGCGCGACCAGGTTGCCGAGGAACCCGCCGATGCCGCTGACCACGAGCACGAGGCCGAACACCCATGCGGCCTCGCCGTTGTCGCGGAGGCCGAAGGCGAGGAAGAACGTGAGGAACCCGACCGCCCCTCGCAACAGACCCATCGCGCTGCCGGCGAGGATGATGCTCGGCGCGTGGAGCTCTTCCTTCTCGAGCTGCGTGTCCGGGCCCGCCTTCTCCTGTTCGACCCGGGGGATCTTCCACGAGAGCATCGCCCCGACCGCGTAGACGAGCGCGGCCAGGATCAATGACCCCTCGGCGCCGAAGAACCGGTAGATGCCGACCGCTGGCAGACCGCCGACAAGGCCGCCGACGACGCTGATGATCGCCAGCCGGGAGTTGGCGCCCACGAGCTCGCGCTCGCCGCTGACGAGCGAAGGCACGAGCGCGCTCCTGGCGATCGAGTACGTCTTCTGCGCCACGAGCAGACCGAACGCGAGCGGGTAGATCAACAGCGCCTCGGCTCCGCTCGCGTTCACGTACCGGGCGATGAAGAGGCAGAGCACGCCGCGGGCCGCGCACGTGATGAAGATCATGAGCCGCCTGCCACCGCGGATCCGGTCGAGCAGCGGGCTCAGCAAAGGTGCGATGACGGCGAACGGCGCCATCGTGATGACCAGGTACAGCAGCACCTTCTCGCGCGACTGACCGGGCGACACCGAGAAGAACAGGGATCCGGCCAGCGAGACGGTCAGGCAGACGTCGCCGCAGATGCTCGCGGCGTGGGTGATCGCAAGTCGTGCGAACGGGGTCGGCTCGGCGAAACGGGAATCGATCGGGCCGGGACGCGAAGGGCGACGAGGAGGCGGTGCCGTGGCCATGGCCGAAGCCACGATATCGGTCGGCGCGAACCGAGCCCTCCGGGCCGGAGAGTTCACACACCGTTCCTTCGACGGCAATTTGGGTGCCATGTGCCGTCGGTACCGTCGTCGTTGCAGCTCCGCGGCTGTCTGCCCCTGCGTCATGCAGCGGCAACGCTCCGTCGGCCGGGTCCCCCCGCCGGCCGACGAGCCCGGCGGCCTGCCGGCTCGCCATCGGCGGGCCGGTGGGTCGCCGCCGCGTGGTGAAGACGCCGCGGGTTGCACCTGGCCACGGGGCCCCAGAGAACGGACGGGGAGGCACAACTACGATGGGGGCCATGGCCGGCCTCGACGTGTCGGTCGAGGGCAGCGCATCGGATCTCGGACCCGCGCTGGATCCCCCGACCCAACTCCAGCCCGAATCCCGGTTCCTCAACCGCGAGCTCTCCGCCCTCGACTACTTCGCGCGCGTGCTCGCCCTTGCCGCAGACAAGGCAGTCCCGCTCCTCGAGCGGGTGAAGTTCCTCGCCATCGTCAGCCAGAACCTCGACGAGTTCTTCCAGGTCCGGGTATCCGGGCTGCGTGAACAGCTCGACGCCGGCATCCGCGCCACGTCACCCGACGGGCTCGACGCCGGGGAGCAGCTGCGGGCGATCCGCGCCCGCGTGGAGCCGCTGATGGAGCTCCAGGCCGCCATCTTCAACGGCGAGGTCGCGCCCGCGCTCGACGAGGTCGGCATCGGCTTCTGTGACTGGGACGCGCTGTCCGAGACAGACCGAGAGCACCTCCGGGGCGTCTTCGACGAGCGGGTGTTCCCCGTGCTCACGCCGCTGGCGGTCGACCCGGCCCACCCGTTTCCGTACATCTCGAATCTCTCGTTGAACCTCGCGGTCGTCGTGCGCGACCCGGCGACCCACGAGGAACGATTCGCGCGGGTCAAGGTGCCGCCCCTGCTCCCCCGGTTCCTCGTGCTCCCCGATGGCGAACGCTTCGTTCCGCTCGAGCAGGTGATCGCCGCGCACCTCGACAGCCTGTTCCCGGGCATGGAGGCGGTCGACCACCATCCCTTCCGGGTGACCCGCGACGCCGATTTCGAGCTCTCCGACGACGCCCAGGACCTCCTCGAGGCGATGGAGCTCATCCTGCGCCGGCGCACCAAGTTCGGACGCGTCGTACGGCTCGAGGTCGACGGGAAGATGAGCGACGAGGTGCTGGAGCTCCTCTGCCGCGAGCTCGAGCTCGGCGACTCCGACGTGTACGTCGTCGACGGCCCCCTGGGCCTCAGCGGGCTGTGGAGCCTGTACGACCTCGACCGGCCCGAGCTGAAGGACGAGTCGTGGACGCCGCAGACGCAGCCCGCGCTCACCCGTGCCGACGGACCGCCCGACATGTTCCGCGTCCTCGAGCAGGGCGACGTGCTCGTGCACCACCCGTACGACTCGTTCGCGACCTCCATCGAAGCGCTCGTCGAGCAGGCGTCCCGCGACCCGAACGTTCTCGCGATCAAGCAGACGCTGTACCGCACCGCCGGCGCTGACAGCCAGCTCGTGCGGTCCCTCATCCACGCCGCCGAGCAGGACAAGCAGGTGGTCGCCCTCGTCGAGCTGAAGGCACGCTTCGACGAGCAGGCCAACATCGAACGGGCGCAACTGTTCGAAGAGGCGGGCATCCACGTCGTGTACGGGCTGGTTGGCCTCAAGACGCACGCCAAGATCCTGCTCATCGTGCGCCAGGAGCCGGACGGCATCCGTCGCTACTGCCATGTCGGGACGGGCAACTACAACCCAAAGACCGCTACGACCTACGAGGACCTCGGATTGCTGTCCGCAGACCCCGACCTGGGTGCGGACGTCACCGAGCTGTTCAACTACCTGACCGGGTACAGCCGCCAGGGCCGCTACCGCAATCTGCTCGTCGCGCCGGTGACGATCCGGCCGGAGCTCCTGGAGCGGATCGAGCACCAAGCCGAGCTCGGGCCGGCGGGGCGGATCATGATGAAGATGAACAGCCTCGTCGACCCCGAGATGATCGACGCGTTGTACTCGGCGTCGCAGGCGGGCACGCCGATCGATCTCATCGTGCGCGGGATCTGCTGCCTGCGCGCGGGTGTGCCGGGCCTGTCGGAGACGATCCGGGTGCGGTCGATCGTCGGCCGATTCCTCGAGCACTCGCGCATCTACCGCTTCGGTTCCGATCCGCACACCGCCGAGTACGTCATCGGATCGGCCGACCTCATGCCGCGCAACCTCGACCGCCGGGTCGAAGCGCTCGTACCGGTGACCGCGCCGGCGATGCGCGACCGGCTCGACGAGATCCTCACCATCAACCTGGCCGACGACACGCTGGCGTGGGAGCTCGGGAATGACGGAAAGTGGCGACGCGTGCCCCGCGCCGCCGGTGTCAACACGCAGCTCCAGCTCCAGGAGCTCGCCATCCAGCGCGCACGCGCTGTCGACCCTCGGGCGTGAGCACGCGCGAGTCCCTCTCGTCGCCCCCCGGGTTTCATCTCCCCCAGCTGAGCGGCGTCGCGGTCGGGATCGCCTCCGAAGAGGCGGAGCCGACCGTCATCGAGCTGACGTATTACGACACGCCCGACCTGCGCCTGGCCCGGGCCGGCGTGACGCTCCTGTATCGCGGCGACGATGGCTGGGTCGTGACACTCGGCCGCGAGACCGCTGCCGGGCCGCAGCTCACTCCTGACGAGCACCGCTTCGAGGGCGAAGCGGGCCAGCCGCCGCCGGCGGCGGTCGACCTGGTGCGAGCGCTCGTGCGCACGGCCCGCGTCGCGCCGGTAGCGCGCCTGCGGACCCGCCGTCGGCGTGTCGAGCTCCGTGACCCGTCGGACAAGACGCTGGGTGAAGTGCTCGACGACGAGGTGACGGTGCTCGCGAGCGGACGAGTCGCCGCTCGGTTCCGGGAGCTCGACGTCGAGGTCGACGACGCCGCGCCCGCGGGCCTCGCCGACACGCTTTTCTCCCGGCTCCGCGCCGCCGGCGCCGGACCGCCCGACTCGAGCCCCAAGATCGTGCGCGCGCTCGGCTGGCGGGCGCTGGAACCGCCTGACGTCACCGCGGTGCGCCGCCTCGGACCGTCGCCGTCGGCGGGCGACGTGATCCGCAACGCGCTGGCGGCGTCGGTTGCCCGACTCGTCGCCCACGACCCCGGCGTCCGCCTCGGCGACGACCCCGAAGACGTGCATCAGGCCCGCGTCGCGACCCGCCGCCTGCGCTCCGACCTGCGCACGTTCCACACCCTCCTCGATCCGGACTGGACGCAATCGCTGCGGCGGGACCTGAAGAGCATCGGCCGCGACCTCGGTGCCGTCCGGGACACCGAGGTGCTCCTCGACCGACTGCGCGCTCACGCCGAACGCCTCCCCGTCGCGGATCAAGCAACCGCCCGGAAGATCATCCACCGGCTGCTCCAGCGTTGGGACGCCGCGCGCGCCGATCTGCGCGAGACGCTCGGCAGCACCCGGTACGCCGAGCTCCTCGACCGCCTGGTCGAGGCCGCGCGCGAGCCGGTACTCGTCCCGGCGGCCGCCGATGACCGCGCCGCCGACGTCCTCCCGCAGCTCGTGGACAAGCCGTGGGAGAAGCTGCGCACCGCCGTCGACGAGCTTCCGGACGACCCGACCGACGAGGCGCTCCACCACGTCCGCATCAAGGCCAAGCGATGCCGCTACGCGGCCGAAGCCGTCGCGCCGGCGGTGGGCAAGCGAGCCCGTGCCTTCGCCAAGGCGATCGCCGATCTCCAGGACGTGCTCGGCGAGCATCAGGACGCTGTCGTCGCCGAGCAGTGGCTGCGCGACGTCGCGTCGTCGACGATCGGCCGCGAGGTGTTCGTGGCCGGTCAGCTGGCGACCCTCGAGCGCGTCGAGATCGAGAGCACCCGCGCCGCCTGGGGCAAGGTGTGGCAGGCGGCGAGCAAGAAGAAGCTCCGGCAGTGGCTCTGAAGCCGTGGCGGCTGCGGTCGCATCCGGATCCGGCCGAGCCTGAGCCGTTGGTGCGGGCGGGCGGCGGCGTGTTGCGCCGCCGGTCGACGAACGGCCGCACGCAATACGCGCTCGTGCACCGTCCCCGCTACGACGACTGGAGCCTCCCGAAGGGCAAGGTCGACCCGGGAGAGACCGACGAGGAGGCCGCGCTGCGCGAGGTCCAAGAGGAGACGGGCGTGCGCGGCACGCTCGGGCCCGAGCTCGAGGCGACCCGCTATCGGGATCGCAACGGCCGGATGAAGCAGGTCCGCTACTGGCTCATGGAGCCGGCCGACGGCGAGTCGCCCCCGTTCCGGCCCAACGACGAGATCGACGATGTGCGCTGGTGCTCGCCCGTTGAGGCGGGCAAGCTCTTGCACCACGAGCACGACCGAAAGCTGATCGGCGACGCGGAGGCCCTTCCCTGAAGCTCTATCTCGTCCGCC
>DATFPZ010000043.1:0-2884 GCA_035264545.1 Acidimicrobiia bacterium | reverse complement strand
GCCCAGGAAGCAGGAGCAGGAGCCGGCGAGCGAGGAGATCGTCGAGGTCGCCCCCGGCATCCTGCGCATGCAGCTGCCGATCTGGATGCCCGGCCTCGGCCACGTGAACACGTACGGACTCCTCGACGAGCGCGGCCTCGCTGTCGTAGACCCCGGCCTCCCCGGTCCGCAGTCGTGGAAGGCGCTCAAAACCCGTCTGAAGTCCGCCGGCTTCAAGCTGCGTGACATCCACACCGTCGTCGTCACGCATTCGCACCCCGACCACTTCGGCGGCGCCGGGCGCGTCGCCCGTGAGGCGCGCGCCGAGCTGATCACGCACCGTGCGTTCACGACGTGGTCGCTCGACCGCAAGACGCGCAAGCAACAGGCACGCCTGTCGCGTCGCGAGGCCGAGCAGCTCGAGCGGGATGCCGCCGCCGTCGCCGAGAGCGTCGACGTGTCTCCTGACGAGCTCCCGACCGTCGCCGAGGTCGGCGACGACGACCGCGACCGCGACACGGGCGACCCCCTGCTCGACGACCCGACCGTCGAGCGGCAACGCCAGTCCGTGCCGTGGGGTGGGGAGACCCCGTGGGGCGGTAGCAAGCACCCGATGCCGCCGTTCCGGCGGCGGGTGATGATCCGCGCGTTGGGCATGCTGTTCACGCCACCCGACCCGACGCGTCGCGTGCGTCATGGTGAGCGAGTACGGCTTGCCGGGCGCGAGTGGATCTCGTTGCACACGCCGGGTCACACCCTCGACCACCTGTGCCTCTACGACGAGGAGCACGGGATCCTCCTCGCCGGCGACCACGTGCTCCCGTCGATCACGCCGCATGTCTCGGGCGTTGGCAACGGCGCCGACGCCCTCCGCAGCTACATCGCCACCCTCGACCTCGTCGCCGACCTCCCTGGCGTGCGTCTCGGTCTTCCCGCGCACGGCCATCCGTTCGACGACGTGCCCGGACGCGTCGAGGCCATCAAACGCCACCACCACGAGCGCATGGAGCTCCTCGGCGCGGCGTCGGCCGCGCTCGGCCCCGCCAGCGTGCAGGAGCTCTCACACGAGCTGTTCCCGAAGAAGCACTGGGGCGTGATGGCCGAGAGCGAGACGTTCGCCCACCTCGAGCACCTCGTGCTCGAGGGACGCGCGGAACGCCACCGCGAGGACGGCCGCCTCATCTACACGGTCGCTCCCGCTCCCTGACCGGCCTAGGGTCGCGGCGTCGGCGGCTTTGCCGACCGTCGCCGGCGGAAGCGGCGGCTTTGCCGACCGCTGGAGCAGAGCCCGAGCTTGCGAGGGCGGCAGACGAGACCGAGCCGGAGCTTGCGACGGCGCAAAGGAGGTAAATCGTGGCCACCAGAGCCGACGATCCCACCGCCGAGGCCGTCGATCTCCTGCGCGACCTGATCCGCAACCAGTGCGTGAACGACGGCCGCATCGAGTCGGGCCACGAGACCAAGAGCGTCGACCTGCTCGGCAACTACCTCGAGGGCGCCGGCCTCGACATCGAGCGCTACGAGCCCCAGCCCGGCCGCACCAGCCTCGTCGCGCGCATCGAGGGCAGCGATCCACAAGCGCCGTCGCTGCTCCTGATGGGGCACACCGACGTCGTGCCGGTGAACCAGGACGGATGGAGCCGCGACCCATTCGGCGCCGAGATCGTCGACGGGTTCATTTGGGGGCGCGGCGCCGTCGACATGCTCAACGAGACCGCGACGATGGCGCTCGCGTTCCGGCGGCTCGCCGACTCGGGCTTCAAGCCGCGCGGAACGCTCAGCTACCTCGCCGTCGCCGACGAAGAGGCGCTGGGCACGTGGGGCGCCAAGTGGCTCGTCGAGAACGAGCGCGACGCCGTGTACGCCGACTACGTGCTGACCGAATCGGGCGGTTTCCAGATCCCCACGCCCGAGGGTCCGCGTCTGCCCGTGATGGCCGACGAGAAGGGCACGTACTGGTCGAAGTTCACCGTGCACGGCACGCCGGGCCACGCGTCGCAGCCGTTCCGCACCGATAACGCGGTGGTCGTGGCGGCGGAGGTCGTCCGGCGCCTGCACGAGTACGAGCCGCCGACCCAGATCGGCGACACGTGGCGGCGGTTCGTCGAAGGCATGCACTACCCACCCGACTTCCGCGACGCCCTCCTCAAGGGCGACGAGCTGCGCGGGTTCGCTGAGACGCTCCCGTTGGGCCTCTCACGTGTCGTCTATTCGTGCACGCACACGACGTTCGCACCGACCGTGATCCACGGCGGGACGAAGACGAACGTGATTCCCGACAAGGTCGAGATCCAGGTCGACATCCGAACGCTGCCGGGAGAGGCCGCCGAGGACGTGCATTACCACCTCCGAAAAGCGCTCGGGGATCTCTACGACGCGATCGAGATCGAGGGTAACGACGACCCGTCGACCACGTCGCCGATCGACACACCGTTGTGGGACTCGCTCGAGCGCGTGAGCGGCCGGCTCGTGGAGGGGTCGGCGCTCGTGCCGTTCGTGATGGTCGGCGGCACGGACAACCGGTTCTTCCGCCGAGCCGGATCGGTCGGCTACGGCTTCGGGCTGTTCAGCAAGCGGCTCACGTTCGAGGACTACGCGACGATGTTCCACGGCAACGACGAGCGCATCGACCAGGAATCGCTCGGTCTGTGCACCGCGCTGTGGGAAGCGGTGGCGAAGGACCTGCTCGAGTAGCTAGTCGTCGCCCCGGTCGCGGAGGAACTGCTCGACTTCGTCGGCGAGCCCCTCGCCCGACGGGACGTCCGTCTCGGCCTCGGTGTCATACCGCTCCTCGAGCTGTCCGACGTAGGAGCGGACGTCGTCGTCCTGTGACACGACCTCGTCCACGCGCGTCTGCCACGCTTGCGAGAGCTCGTCGAGGTCGCCCAGCTCGAACGACGTGCCG
>DATFPZ010000042.1:0-6042 GCA_035264545.1 Acidimicrobiia bacterium | reverse complement strand
GTCGGGATGCCGAACGTGGTGCTCACCCCGCACATCGGCGGCGCGACGTACGACACCGAGGCGAACCACTCCAAGCTCATTGCCGACGGCCTCGAGCAGCTCCTCGGCGGCGGGAAGCCCGACAACCTCGTGAACCCGGAGGTCCTCTCGTGAGTCCGGAGACCAAGCTGACCGCGCAGGAGACGAAGGAAGCCGTCCTGTGGGTCGCCAAGGAGATGCTGCGCACCAACCTGGTCGAGGGCACGGCCGGAAACCTCGGTGCCCGTCTCCCTGACGGCAACGCCGTGCTCACGCCGTCGTCGGTCGACTACACGGAGATGACACTCGACGACCTCGTCGTCACGGACCTCGACGGCAACGTGCTCGAGGGCGAGCGAGGACCGACGACGGAGAAGGCGCTGCACCTCTCCGCTCTGCGCCTGCACGACGACATCAACGCCACCATGCACTGCCACGCTCGGTACGCCACGATGTTCGCGCTGACGCGCCAGTCGATTCCGGCCGTGATCGAGGAGTTCGTCGTGTTCGTCGGCGGCGACGTCGAGGTCGCCGACTACAAGACGACGGGCACCGACGAGCTGGCCGACGAGGTCGCCAAGCGAGTCAGCGACCGGTCGGCGGTGCTCATGGCGAACCACGGGCTGTTCGCGGTCGGGAAGGATCCCAAGCACGTCCTCCACGTCGCGCACCTCGTCGAGCGCACAGCCGAGATCATCTGGGGAGCCCGGCAGCTCGGCGAGATCGTCCCCATCCCCGACGAGGTCAACGAGACCTTCGCCGGCTACTACCGCTACGGCCGCACCGGGAAGTTCTGAGCGTCAGGCGATCGCGGCGAGGAAAGGGTCGTTGAACCCGGCGCTGCCAACGGTGGTCGCCTCGAGCTCGTAGTGCTCACCGGTGGGCTCGACGTCGAAGACCACCTTCGTGGCCAACTTGCCGGGGATGGTCTCGACGTCGAGGTCCGAACGGTTCCACACGCCGAGCTGGCCCTCGACCTTCCAGTTGCGGCCCTTCTGCTTGACCGCGAACGCGTAGAGCTTTTCGCCCGTGACGACGAGAAGCACGGTCTTCGTGCCCTTCCATGAGGTCCTCGCGAGACCGCCCGCGTCCTTGTTCACCTTGCGCCGCTTGAACATCGAGGCCACGCCGCTCACCTGCTCGAGCCCGAACGCGCCCCACGTCCCGGCAGGTTGGAGGATGCCCGACGCGATCACAGGCTCGGGCACGTGCTCCTGCGTCGTCTCGTTGACCTTCGCGACCCAGTCCGTTCCCACGTCATAGCTCCTCGTGTCGGGTTCCGTCGCCGTCCTCAGGAGACCACGACGCGCCCTGCATTGCACTGAGTAGCGCCTACTCATTTCTCGCCGCACGGCTACCGTCCCCCGAGATGGGCAGTACCGAGCGGCGCTACTTCTCCCCGGAGATCGAGACGATGCCCCGCTCGGAGATCGCCGCCCTGCTCGAGGAACGCCTTCTCGGCGACCTGCTCCCGTGGGCGTATCAGCGCTCGGCCTTGATTCGCGAGACGTGGGATGCCGCCGGCATCACAGCTGACGACGTGCAGTCGATGGACG
This sequence comes from Acidimicrobiia bacterium, assembly GCA_035264545.1. Lineage (GTDB taxonomy): Bacteria > Actinomycetota > Acidimicrobiia > IMCC26256 > JACDBD01 > JALZAA01. The sequence goes on along the minus strand of DATFPZ010000042.1, from coordinate 4,468 downwards.
ATTTCCGGGAGAAGGTCCCTTTCATCGACAAGGACGCGATCCGCGCCTTTCGTGACCGTCACAGCGATCCGTACGGCGGGATGCTGTGCCTCGACCCGAAGATGACCGAGGTGTTCAGCGCGATCTTCTCGACGTCGGGCACCACCGGTGATCCGACGCCGGCGCCGTACGCCGGGCGTGGGCCGAGCATGCTCGTGCGCGAGTTCTGGGAGCTCGGCAGCCGGCCCGGCGACTACTTCACGTATTGCCTGTTCACGTTCCGCGGGCCCGGCATTCACGACACGATCCGTGGCGTCGGCGCGACACCGATCTTCGTCGACCACCAGCCGGCCGACGTGCCGCAGCTGGTGCGCTTCAGCCGCGAGCTCCGCCCGACTGCTTGGTACAACCTCTCGGGCCCGCTGGTGCTCGCCCTCGAGCAGCACGCGGCGCGCGCCAACATCGATCTCGCCGAGGCGTTCTCGAGCTACCGGGGGGTCACATTCGCGGGCGAGCCGATCGGTCCGCGTACGCGCCGGCTCGTCGAGGACGCATGGGGCCTCGAGCTGTTCATGCACACGGGCGTCGGGGACGTCGGCGCCGCCACCGAGTGCCGCGAGCACGACGGCTACCACTTCTGGGAGGACACGTGCTACCTCGAATCGCTCGATCCCGACGGCGCCCAACCGGTCGGCGACGGCGAGCGCGGCGAGCTGGTGTCGACGACGCTCCTCGACAAGATCGCGCCGCTCGTCCGCTACCGGTCGGACGACCTCGTGCGCATCACGCACGAGCAGTGCGCGTGCGGACGTACGCACGGCCGGGTCTGGCCTCTCGGCCGCAAGGGGGACGAGGTCGTGGTGGAGGGCCGGTCGGTGCTCCCCGGCGACCTGTGGGAGGCGGTCGAACGCATCCCGGAGACGAGTGCCGGCTTGTTCCAGGTGATCCGGGCCCGGCGGGAAGTCGACCGGCTCCGGCTCCGCGTTGGCTACGCGACGGAGGGCGCACGCGGCGCCGGCGACGTGCGCACGCGGGTCACGGAGTCCGTGCACGAGGCGGTCGGCATCGAACCCGAGGTCGAGTTGGTCGCCAACGAGGTGCTGCTGCGCCAGGGCCCGCCGCACAAGATCCCCCGCGTGGCGAAGCAGTGATGTTTGCGAAGCGGTATGAGGACCCGCCCGAAGTGTGGGGGGTCGGCCGCGTCGTCGTCGACGGCGACGTCACGCCGTGGCCCATCGCGCAGCGTGACATCGACGACGAGGCCGAGTCGCTCGCGCCGCGTCTCGCCGCGTTGGGCCTCCAGCCCGGCGGGCTCCTGCTGGTCGTGGCGATGCTGTCGCAGGCCATGCACGCAGTCCCGTTGGAGCAGGCCGCGGGCAAGCTCGGGGCGCTGTACTCGTCGGCCGATGCGACACCGTTCGATGCGTTCCGGGTCGCCGCCCTCACCCGCCAGCTCGAGCCCCAGGTCGTCGTCGGGATCACAAGCAGCGTGCTCGACGGCCTCGTCGAGGCGGGACGTGATCCGGTCGACGTGCTCGCGCGGGTGCCCGCGGTGGTCGCCGCCGACGACGATGCGCACACGCGACTCCGCGCCGCCGGCTTGACGCCCCGGCGCTCGGTGCAATTGGGGCCGACCACCGCCGTCGAAGGACTGGACGCCGACGGCCCGGTCTACGACGCCGTCCGCTGGGGCGTCGAGGAGGCTGACGGCGAGCTGTTCGTGAGCAACCTCGTGCCTCGGCTGACCGAGGCGAGACGGCTACGGACGGGCGTGCGCGGGCGTGTGGTCGGAGACGGGCGCGTCAGCGTTTCCGGATCAGGGTGAGCCCGTCGCCGACGGTGAGGATGGTGCTCTCGATGCGATCGTCGGCGGCGACGGCGTCGTTGAAGGCGCGGATCGCCTTGGTGTTGTCGTCGGTCGCGTTCGCATCGATGACCGCCCCGCCCCAGAGCGTGTTGTCGACCAGGATCACGCCGTTCGGGCGCAGCCGGGCGAGGACCTCGTCGTAGTAGTTGGGGTAGTTCGTCTTGTCGGCGTCGATGAACGCGAGATCGAACCGTTCCCCCGCCGGCAGCGATCGCAGCGTCTCGATCGCGGGCGCGATGCGTAGCTCGATCTTGTCGTCCACGCCGGCACGCTCCCAGTACTTCCGGGCGATAGCGGTCCACTCCGCGTTCACGTCGCAGCACAAGAGCGTGCCGTCATCGGGCAGGCCGCGCGCGATGCTGAGCGACGAATACCCGGTGAACGTCCCGACCTCGATCGCGTGGCGGGCGCCGATCAGGCGCGTCAGCACGGTCATGAAGGCACCCTGTTCGGGAGCGATCTGCATCATCGAGATGCCGCCGAGCGCTTCGGTCTCGGCGATGAGGTCCCGCTGCACGTCGTCGAGCGGCGGCGCGTGGGCGACGAGGTAGTCGTGGACGGGCTTGGTGAGGAAGAAGGACTTTGGCGCGTCTGCCATAAACGGCAGACTACGCGAGCTTGAACCGGGGCAGTCCCATCTCGTCGGTCAGCTTGTCGCACGCGAGCGTGACCCGCACCCCGACGTGGAGCGTCTCCTCGGTCGCGTCAACGACATTGCTGACGAGGCGGACCGGCTCGTCGGAGGTGCCTTCGACCTCGACGACGCTCACGTTGTACGGCACGACGCTCTCGACGGCCGGATGCAGCGGCTGCACGACCCACGTGTACGTGAAGACGGTGCCGGTCCCCGGCAGCGTGGCCCAGCCCCATTCGAGCGACCCGCACCGGTAGCAGCCCTCGGTCGGCGGGTGCCGGTGGGCGCCGCACTCGCGGCATTGCTGCACGTCGAGCCGACCTTCCGACGCCGCCTTCCAGAACCCGGCGTTGGTGCTGATGACGGGCGGGAGCGGCAGGTCGGCCGGCAGGTACGGCGCGCCGTCGCGCAGCGCGGTCACGTGCTCGCCCCGACCGGCGCGTCGAGACCGTAGAGCTGCGCCGTCGTCTCATACGTGATGCGCCGCCGCTCCGCCGGATCGACGGTGGCGAAGATCCGCTCCAGCGTCTCCTGCGTGTGCGGCCACGTGCCTTCCGGGTGCGGATAGTCGGACGCCCAGAGCAGCGGCTCGACGCCGGTGAAGTCGCGGTTCACGACGCCGGCGGCGTCGTTGCCGAACGTGACGTGCCCCTGGCGGCGGACGTAGAAGCTGGGCGGCTCCGCCAGTTTCGGCTTCACCCACTGCTCGTGCTCCTCGAACGCCTCGTCCATGCGTTCGAGCAGCCACGAGAGCCAACCGGCGCCGCACTCGACCATCACCACGTGCAGCTGGGGGAACCGCTCGAGGACGCCGGACGCGGCCAAGTACGCGAGCGTGCGCTGCGCCCCGAGGCCCACCTCGACGTAGTTGATGACCGCGCCGCCCGCGCCGCGCTCGGTGACCGGGTTCGCGCCCGTGCCGACGTGGAAGCTGACCGGCATCCCGTGCGCCTGGGCCGCCGCCCACACGGGGTCGTACTGGTCGCTGTTGTACGGCGCGCCGGCGGGTGCTTGCATCGGGAGCATCACCGACCGCAGACCCAGCTCGGCGACACGCTCGATCTCGCGCACGGCCTCGTCCGGCTCCTGCACTGGGATCAGCGCCGCTCCCGCGAACCGCTTCGACGCGGCGGCGAACGTCTCGGCCAGCCAGTCGTTGTACGCACGCGCCGTCGCCCACCGGAGCTCCGGGTCGGGGATGACGAACCCGAACAGCGCAATCGTCGGGTAGAGGACCTCGCCCCACACGCCGTCTTCGTCGAGGTCCTTCGCTCGCACGTCCGGGTCGGAGCCGCCGGCCCGGAAACCGGTCGCCTTCTGCCCTTTCGTGTCGGCATCCATCTCCTTCATCGCCTCGTCCCTCGGCGGCCCCATCCGGCGTGGAGGCGAGCCCTCGACCACGAACAGCCAGCGGCCGTCGACCTCCTCGATGCGCGGCGCACGGGCCCGAAGGTGCTCCGGCAGCCGTTGCACCCAGAGATCGAGCGGCTCGACGACGTGCGAGTCGGCGCTGTTCACGAGTGTGGTCACAGGTCTCACTTCCTCAGGATCATCGAGCCGGAGGGCGTCGGTCCGGCGCCGGCGACGACCAGCGCGACCTCTGCCCCCGCGATCTGGTTGGCGGCCGTACCGCGGAGTTGGCGGACGGCCTCGAGCACGTGCGTCACGCCGTGGAGGTACACCTCGGCGAGGTTGCCGCCGTGCGTGTTGACCGGGAGAGAGCCCTCGCGGCGGATGCTGCCGTCGGCGACGAAGGGACCGCTCTCGCCCGGCTTGCAGAAGCCGAAGTCCTCGAGCCCCATCAGCACGAGCGGCGTGAAGTGGTCGTAGATCTCGGCCACGTCGATCTCGTCCGGCCCGATCCCGGCGAGCCGGTACGCCTCCTCGGCGGTGGCGCGCTGACCCGCGGTCGGGTAGTCGGCCTCGGGCATGTTGTGACCCGACAGCATCCCCTCGCCCCACCGGTAGCTTCCGGCCATCGACGCCGA
>DATFPZ010000041.1:0-3064 GCA_035264545.1 Acidimicrobiia bacterium | reverse complement strand
TGGCGGCCGTGGTTGCCGACAGCGAGGCCGCCGCGGAGAAAGGTTGCCGCCGCATCGAGGTCGACTACGAGGTGCTCCCGGCGGTCTTCGACCCCGAGGAAGCGATGCAGGTCGGAGCACCGGTGATCCACGACAAGACCGGGGACCCGTTCGTCCGCCATCCCGAGCGCAACGTCCTGCTCGACGTGCACGGGGGCGTCGGCGACGTGGGGGCCGGCTTCGCCGAGGCGGACGTCATCCACGAGGCCGACTACGCGGCCCACCGGGTCCAGCACGCCCACCTCGAGACCCACGCCACGATCACCTGGCTCGACGAGCAGCAACGGCTGAACGTGCGCACCAGCTCTCAATCCCCCTTCATTGCGAGGGCGAAGCTCAGTTACCTGTTCAGCCTCAACCCGGTCGATATCCGGGTGTTTTGCGAGCGCGTCGGCGGCGGCTTCGGCGGCAAGCAGGAGGTGCTGACCGAGGACATCTGCGCTTTGGCCACCCTGAAGACCGGCCGTCCAGCTCGAGTTCACGCGCGAAGAGGAATTCGTCGGGGGCCCGGGCCGCCACCCGATGCGGATCCGGGTCAAAGCCGGGGCGCGTCGGAGTGGCACGCTGACGGCGCTCGAGATGCGGATCGTCTCCAACACCGGCGCCTACGGCAACCACGCTGGCGAGACGCTCTACCATGCCTGCGGCGAATCGATCGCGGTGTATCGGTGCCCGAACAAGAAGATCGACGGGTATGTGGTCTACACCAACCTCGCGCCGGCCGGCGGCATCGCGGCTACGGGCTCTCCCAGTCGATCTTCGCGGTCGAATCCGCGATGGACGAACTGGCTCGCGCGCTCGATCTGGATCCGTTCGAGTTTCGCCGCCGCAACGCCGTGCGACCGGGCGACCCGATGATCTCGGTGAGCGACGAACCGGAGGACACCGAGTATGGCAGCTACGGGCTCGACCAGTGCCTCGACCTGGTCCGGGATGCCCTGGCCCGCGGCAACGGCGTCGCGGTGCCCGAGGGTGACGACTGGCTCGCGGGTCAGGGGATCGCGATGGCCATGCACGACACCGCGCCGCCGACCGAGCACCGTTCCGAAGCGCGCCTGAGCGTCGGGGCGGACGGCAACTACCACCTCGCCGTCGGGACGGCCGAGTTCGGCAACGGCACGACCACCTTGCACGGACAGGTCGTCGCCAGCCTGCTCGAGACGACAATGTCCCGCGTGCGCGTGGTCCAGGCCGACACGGATCGTACGGGCTACGATACGGGCGCGTTTGCCAGCACCGGCACGACCGTGGCCGGCAACGCCGTCCGGCTCGCCGCCGAGGCCCTGCGCGAACGGATCCTGGACTTCGCTTCGGCGCATTCCGGCGCCAGCCGCGATGCCTGCCGCCTGGAGGATGGTGCCGTGAGCTGCAACGGCTCCCGAATACCCCTTCCCGAGCTTCTTGCCGCGGCCCAGGCCGCTGGACAACAACTCGAAGTCGTCCGCAAGGCGTACGGCGCCCCACGCAGCGTCGCGTTCAACGTGCAGGGCTTCCGCATCGCGGTACACCGCGTCACCGGCGAGATCGTCATCCTGCAAAGCGTCCACGCGGCGGACGCCGGCGTGGTGATCAATCCCATGCAGTTACGCGCTCAAGTCGAAGGCTCGGTTGCGCAGGGGCTCGGCTGGGCGCTGTACGAACGGATGGTGTTCGACGAGGAGGGGCGCGTGGTAAATCCAACGTTCCGCAACTACCGTATCCCGGCCTTCGCAGACGTCCCGCGCACCAAGGTCTTTTTCGCGGACACCCACGACGCCGTCGGCCCGCTCGGCGCGAAGGGCATGGGGGAATGCCCCATCAACCCTGTCTCGCCGGCGCTGGCCAATGCACTGGCCGACGCGACCGGCGTCCGCTTCCGCGACCCCCCGTTCACGCCGGATCGGATCTACCGCCGTATCTTGGCGCGTCACGCGGATTGATGATTGGACTTCGAGTCCGTTAGGAGGCTTTAGCTGTGCCAACGCTTCTGGCGCGGAATGCCGATATCTTGGTCACGATGGACGATGGCCGCCGCGAACTACCCGATGCCGGGCTGTTCGTCCGAGATGGGATAATCGAGCAGGTCGGCCCCACCGAGCAGCTTCCGCAGGACGCCGACGTCGTGCTGGACATGACGGGCCAGATCGTGCTGCCCGGCTTCGTGAACACCCACCACCACCTCGACCAGACGCTGACCCGTGCACTCCCGGCCGGCCAGAACATCAACCTGTTCCCCTGGCTCCGGGTCCTCTATCCGATCTGGGGCCGCCGGACTCCCGAGGCGTCGCGCTGGAGCGCCCTCGTCGGCCTGGCCGAACTCGCCGCCTCCGGCTGCACGACCGTTTTCGATCACACGTACGTCTTTCCGAACGACTGTAGGCTCGACGACCAGATCGCGGCTGCGCGGGAGATCGGCGTGCGGTTCCACGCCTCTCGCGGCTCCATGTCCTTGGGCGAGTCCCAGGGCGGACTGCCGCCGGATAGCTTTGTCGAGGACGAAGCAGCGATCCTCGACGACTCCCGGCGGGTGATCGAGACGTACCACGACGCTTCGCGCGGCTCGATGACCCAGATCGTACTGGCGCCGTGCTCGCCCTTCTCGGTCACCCCCGAACTGCTGCGGGAGACGGTCGAGCTCGCTCGCGCCTACGGCGTGCGCCTACACACCCACCTTTGCGAGACCTTCGACGAGGAGCGCTACACGCTGGAGCACTATGGTCTTCGCCCGGTAGCGTGGATGGAGACGATGGGCTGGCTCGGCGACGATGTCTGGTTCGCCCACGCCGTGCACGTCAACGACGACGAGATCCGCGAGTTCTCCAGGACCGGTGTCGGGGTCGCGCACTGCCCCTGCTCGAACATGCGGCTCGCCTCCGGCATCTCACCGGTCAAGAAGTATCTTGGCGCTGGCGTGCGCGTCGGGTTGGGCGTTGATGGGTCCGCCAGCAACGACGCGTCGAACATCCTGCTCGAAGCGCGGCAGGCGATGCTGCTGGCCCGGCTCCGCATCGGTCTGCTCCCCCCGGAAGGGCCCCAGACCCTGCTC
>DATFPZ010000040.1:0-4142 GCA_035264545.1 Acidimicrobiia bacterium | reverse complement strand
ACCGTCTCGAACTAGCACCGCGCGCGGCGGCCCCGCCGAAGCGGGGCCGCGCGCACATCGGACGTCCCGGGCTCAAGTCACCTTGTTGCTCTTGAGGAACGCCTTGGCGACGTCGGCCGGGTCTTCCTTGTCGTTCTGCACCGCCAGTGTCATCTTGCGGTACTGCTTCGTCGTGATCTTCGCCGACACCTTGTCGATCGCGGCGTCGAGCTCCGGCGTGTTCTTGTCCTGCTTGACGAGCACCACCGGGTTGTCGGCGCCCTGCAGGCCCTTGTCGTCCTTCAAGAGCACGGCGTCCTTCGGGATGACACTGCTGCCGGTGAACAGGATCGCGACCTGGATGTCACCGTCTTCGAGCGCCTTGACGGTCACCGGGCCACCGGTGTCGAGCTTCTTGACCTCCTTGAACTGCAACCCGTAGAGCTGCTGCGACGTGTCGCCCAAGCACAGCGGGCGCTGTTCGCATTCAGGCGGCGCGCCGAACTTGAGCTTGCCGGCCTGCGCTGTGAGGTCCGACACGTTCTTGAGGTTGTACTTCTTCGCCGTCTTCTTCGTGACGTAGAAGCCGTTGACGTCGACGGCCGGCGCCGGTGTCGTGGCGACGACGCCTTGGCTCTGGAGCAAGGTGTCGAGCTCGCTCTTCACCTGGTTGACGTCGGGGCCGCCGGTGCCGCCGAGGAACTGCACCGTCGTGTTCAGGTAGTCGGGGTACAGGTCGATGTCACCACTCTCGAGCGCGGCGAACACGACCTCGGTCGTGCCCAGGTTCTCCTTGTACGAGATCTTGTACCCGTCCTTCGCCAGCGCTTGGCCGTACAGCTGCCCGAGGACCTGCGCGCCGGGCAGGTTCTTCGAGCCGATCGTGAGCGAGCCCTTGCTGCCGCCACCGCCGGCCGGGCTGGCGCTACTCAACCCCGCCGTGGCCACAACCAGCGTGAGACCGATCAGCATCGCCCCGAGCGTCCTGCCCGGGAATCGCACTCGTGCCTTGATCATCCCGCGTTCCTTTCTGTTGGGACCCTTGCGACTTCTACGGAATATCGTGTGGCGCTTGCGACACCTCGGTGAACACCTCTTCGACCTTGCGCTCCGGGCGCACGCCGATCCGCAGACCGCGGGAGACGGTGAGGCGCTGCACCACTGACAGCGCGACCTCGAACGCGATCGCGAGCAGCGCGACCAGCACCGCGCCCGCGAACACCTGGACGTAATCCTGGGTCGACAGGCCGTCGATGATGAAGCGGCCCAGCCCGCCCCACCCGGTGTACGCGGCGAGCGTGGCGGTGGCGACCACCGCGATCGCGGCCGTTCGGATCCCGGCCATCACGAGTGGCGTCGCCATGGGCGCCTCGACGCCGGTGAGGAGCTGCCGGCCGGACATGCCCATACCCCGAGCGGCCTCGCGCACCTCGGGGTCGACGCCCGCCACGCCGACGTAGGTGTTTGTCAGCATGGGCGGGATGGCCAAGGCCACCAGCACGATGAACGTGGGAAAGGAGCCGACGAACGAGAAGGCCCCGGACGGCTCACCGATGCCGAAGATCTGCACCATGAGGATGAGCAACGCGAACGACGGGATCGCCCTTCCCACGTTCGAGACGTTGACAGCCAGGACGCCGCCCTTCCGCACGTGCCCGATCAGGTAACCGATCGGCAGCGCGATCAGCGCTGCGGCCGCGACCGACACGATGGAGAGCTGGACGTGCTCGCTCAGGCGGTGAATCACGCCGTCATTGCCGCTCCAATGCGAACCATCGCCGAACCAGTTCCAGACGTCACCGAGGAAGCCCACCGCTAGCTCCGCTTCTCCGCGCGCGACCACGGCGACACCAGACGCTCCGCGCCGACCAACAGCAAGTCGGCGGCGACCGCCAGCGCGACCGAGAGGATGATCCCGACCATGAGCGGCGTGCGGAAGTCACGTTGAAAGCCGTCGATCATGAACTGGCCGAGACCGCCCTGACCGATGAGCGCGGTCACCGTGATCAAGCCGATCGTCGTGACCGTGGCGATGCGGATCCCGGCGACGATGGCCGGGAGCGCGAGCGGGAGCTCGACCGAGAACAGCTGACGCGTCCGCCGGTAACCCATTCCCTGCGCGGCCTCCCGCACTTCCGGCGGAACACCGTCGAGGCCGGCGACGATGTTCCGGATCAGGATCAACAGGGTGTACGCGACGAGCGGGACGAGCGCGGTCGTGCGCGACAGGCCCGTCCACGGGATCAGGAACACGAACAACGCGATCGACGGGATCGTGTAGAGCACGCCCGTGACCCCGATGACCGGGGGGTACAGGCGCCGGTAGCGGACCGCGAGCAGGGCGAGTGGGAACGCGATCAGGAAGCCGAGCAGGACGGCCCAGAACGTGAGCGAGATGTGCTCGGCGAGTCGCGAGCGGATCTCGTCGAGATGGTCACCGACCCAGGGCCAGTAGATCCATTTGGAACCGATGTCCTGCGCGAGCTGCAGGGGTCCCATCCGGGGTGATTATGCCTCGACCGCCTCGAGATATATAGCCCGTGTCTCCTGAGCACAGCGCGTCCACGAGTAACTCTGCGCGCGTGCACGACCGGCGTTGCCCAACCGTGACAGCTCAGGCTCGTCGTGCAAGAGGTTGTCGAGCGCGGCCACCCACGCGTCCGGGTCGTCGGGCGACCGCAGGACAGCCGCGCCCGACGCGATCTCCCGCAGCGCGGGGATGTCAGCGGCGATGACGGGTGTCTCCTGCGCCATCGCCTCGAGGACCGGGATCCCGAAGCCTTCGTGCAGGCTCGGGAACGCAAACAAGTCTGCGCCGCGGTACAGCGCGCTCAACGTCGGATCGCCGACCCGGCCGAGGGTACGGACGCGGTCGCCCAGCCGGCGCGCCGGCGCGAGCACGGAAGCCTCGTCCTCGAGCCAACCGGCCGGCCCTGCGAGCACGAGCCGGTGCGGGAGGTCAGTGTGCAACGCCCAGCGCACGAAGGCGTCGACGAGCAGCCCGACGTTCTTGCGCGGCTCGAGGCTCCCGACCCAGAACACGTACGGCTTGTCATCGAGCCCGAGCTCGCGCCGCGTGGCTTCCACCTCCGCGTCGCCGGCGATCTCGAGGTCGACACCGTTCGGCACGATTCGTATCCGCTCTGGCGTGATCGCCGTGTGCGTGGCGAGCTCCTCCGCCGCCGATTGCGAGACCGTGATCACGAGGTCAGCTCGCTTGGCCGCGGCGGCAAGGCCTTGCGCGTGGAACCGGCGGCCCCGCCGCGGATACGTCTCGGGGTACATGAGCGGTGCGGCATCGTGCGCGGTCACCACGAGTGCCGCGTCAGACCTTGGCGGCACCGCGACCGACGGCGCGTGCACCACGTCCGCGTATCGCAGCCGGCGCGAACGTCCCAGCCGAGGCCGGCGAAGCAGATGCCACGCGTCGTACAGGAGCGGTCGTGGGAGCGGGAGCACGACGGGGTCGACGCCCGCGAGACCGAACTCGCGCAGTCGCGCTTCGACGTCCTCGCGGCGATGCCGCGCGACGAACGGGACCAGCGTGACCTCGTCGCCGTCCCCTGCCGGCAAGGTGGGCAGTAGCCTCGCCAGCTCGGCCGTGTAGCGACCGATCCCACCCGGGGCCGGTTGAAGCAACTGCTCGAGGTTCAGGGCGACGCGCATGATCCGGCTGCTCTCCGTCCAACCGGTCGCCGAGCGAGGCGGATCGGATCACCTGCTCGTGCGGATGCTGCGCAGCCTTCCACCCGACGAGTTCGACTGCCACGTCGCCCTCCCGGGTCGCTCGCCGCTGGCGGAGGAGTTCGCCGCCGCCGGCGCCAGCCTCCATACGGTCCCGATGGAGCGCCTGTCGACCAGCCACGGCGCCGGCAAGTGGGCGGGGTATGTCGCCGGGTGGCCGGTGGCGGTCGCGCGTCTCGTACGCCTGATACGCCGGCTGCAGATCGACGTCGTGCACTCGAACTCGCTGCACTCGCTCTACGGGTGGGCGGCCGCCGCCATCACCGGGCGGCCGCACATCTGGCAGGCCCGCGAGATCGTCGTGCAGTCGGGCGCCGCAATGCAGCTCGAGCGCTTCCTGGCTCGGCACTTCGCCGTGAAGGTCGTCTGCATGTCGCAGGCCGTCGCCGCCCAGCTCGATCCCGCGAACGTCGAGGTCG
>DATFPZ010000039.1:0-10478 GCA_035264545.1 Acidimicrobiia bacterium | reverse complement strand
CGAGGCGGCTCGCCGCACCCGCGTGGAGCTGTGCTTCTCGATCGGCACGCTCGACGAGGACGTGTGGCGCGCGACGGAGCCCGGCACACCGCATCCCCGCAAGCGGGTCGAGGCCGTCGCCCGGCTCAACGAGGCCGGCGTCCCGTGCGGTGTGCTCGTCGCGCCGATCCTCCCCGGCCTGTCGGATCGTCGCGAGCAGCTCGACGACGTCGTGCGCGCGTGCGTCGACGCCGGCGCGCCCTCGATCTCACCCGTGCTCCTCCACCTCCGCCCGGGGGTGAAGGAGCACTATCTCCGCTGGCTCGCCGATTCCCATCCAGAGCTCATCGAGCGGCATCAGCAGCTGTATCCCGGGTCGTACGCGCCGGCGCGCGAGCGAGACCGGATCACGGAGCTCGTCCGTGATCTCGTCGCACGGCACCGCAACGCCGACGGCACAGCCGCCGCGCCACGCCTGTCGAGTCGCTTCGACCCTGCCTGAGGCATCACACTCGTGGCCGACCATGAACGACGACGAGCGCTTGCCCACCGAGCCCCTCGACGAGTCGACACCGCCGCCGACGTCGCTCGACCTCGACCGAGCCGAAGGACTCACCGCCACGTGGCTGGACGGCGACACGACGCACTATTCACTGGAGGAGCTTCGCGTTCATTGCCCTTGCGCCGAGTGTCGCGGGCTGCGCGAGCGCGGGCTCCCGGTGTGGCCCAAGCCCGCGTCGCCCCTCCCCCTCCGCGCCGAAAGCGCCGAGCTCGTCGGCGGATGGGGCATCACCTTCACCTGGAACGACGGCCACACGACGGGCATCTTCTCGTGGGCGCTGCTGCGGCAGTGGCGAGCCCGCGACGCCGGCGCCGACAACTGATCCGGCGGCCGAGAACGCTGCGGGTTCTCGCCCGCGCCCCATCTATCCTGGCCTCATGAGGTGCGGGTCATGCGGCGCGAACGCGCCGGACGAGGCCCGGTTCTGTCCGTCCTGCGGCCACACGCTCGTGATCCGTCCCGACGAGCGCCGCATCGCGACGGTCCTGTTCGCCGACCTGGTCGGGTTCACCACCTTCTCCGAGTCGGCCGACCCCGAGCACGTGAAGAACCTCGTCGACCGCTGCTTCGAACGCCTCGTCGCCGACGTCACCGCCTTCGGGGGTCAGGTCGACAAGATCGTCGGCGACGCCATCGTCGCCCTGTTCGGGGCGCCCGTCGCCCACGAAGACGACGCCGAGCGGGCAGTGCGCGCCGCCCTCCAGATGCAGCGCACCCTCGCCACCCTCCGCCAGGACCTGCGCGTCAGTGCCGAGATGCGAGTCGGCGTGAACACGGGAGAGGTGCTCGTCGGGGCGCTGCGCGCCGGCGGCGAGTACACCGCCATGGGCGACGTCGTGAACACCGCCAGCCGCCTCCAGGCCGCGGCGCGCCCTGGCCACGTGATCGTCGGACCGCTCACCCACGAAGCCACCCGCCGCGTGGTGCGCTACGAGCCGCTCGGCGCGCTGGTCGTGAAGGGCCGCGAAGGGGCCGTCGAGGCGTGGACGGCCGAGGAAGTGATCGCGCTTCCGGGGCAACGCCCCAAGCAAACCCGCGCCGCGCTCGTCGGGCGCGACCCGGAGATGTCGCTGCTCCGCCGGATGTTCGACGCCGCGCTCAACCGGCAACGCGCCCAGTTGGTGCTGCTGTTCGGCGAGGCGGGCGTGGGCAAGAGCCGGTTGGCGGTCGAGCTCGCGGCGATGGCGTACGAGGAACGAGGCGCGACGGTCCTCAAGGCCCCGTGTCTCCCGTACGGCGAGGCCAACGTGTGGTGGCCGATCGCCGAGGCCATCCGGAACACGTGCGGCGTCGAGCTCGACGACACGACGAACGACGCCCGGAGAAAGGTGGAGGCGACGGTCGCTCGCGTAACGTCGCGTGACCCGAACGACTCGCATGTCGAGCGCATCTCGGACGGGCTCCTCTACCTGCTCGGCCGGTTCGGTGAACGCGCCGACGTCGATCCGGCCCGCGCGCGGAGCGAGGCACTCTGGGCGGTGCAGGCATACCTCGAGGCGCTTGCACGCGAGCGGCCGCTGGTGCTCGTCCTCTCCGACCTGCATTGGGGTGACGAGGTCGTGCTCGAGCTCGTGGACAAGGTCCTTGCCGCGCTCCGCGCGCTTCCCTTCATGCTCCTCGCGACTGCACGTCCCGATCTCGAGGAGCGTTGGACACCCGCGCCCGGCCGCCACAACGTCGCCGTCCTCCACCTCGACCCGCTCGACGCCGACGCCACCGCCGCGCTCGTCGAAGTGCACCTCAAGGAGCACGCAACCCCCGAGCTCGTGGCCGAGCTCCGGGACCGCAGCGGCGGCAACCCCCTGTTCATCGAGGAGCTCGCGGCGCTCATCCGCGACTCCGACGGCGCCATCGGTGTGGACGGCGGCCGGGCGCTCGATGCGGGCGACCTGCCGGTCACGCTGCGCGGGTTGGTAGCGGCGCGGCTCGACGCCCTGGCAGCCGTTGAACGCGCCGTGCTCGAGGACTGCGCAGTCGTCGGCTCGAGTGGCTCGGTCGAAGCCGTGGTGGGGCTGGGCGACGCGCAGTCGCTTGCCGGAGCCGAGCGCGCGCTGTCGTCCCTGGCCGACCGCGACCTCGTGGTGCTCGAAGACGGCGAGTTCATGTTCAAGTCCGAGCTCATCCGCGAGGTCGCCTACGGCACGCTGACCAAGGCCGAACGGGCACGGCGGCATGCCGCGCTGGGAGGATGGCTTGCCGACCGGACTCGCGCGGACGACGAACCGGTCGACCCGATCGCGTATCACTTCGGAGTGGCGGCGGAGCTCGTCAGCGAGTTGGGTCGGGTCGAAGGCGTGCCAGCCGACCTGCGCGCCCGAGCGGTCGACGCCCTGGAGCAAGCCGCGATGCGCGCCGAGGAGGTCGAGGCGTGGCCACGCGCGCAGCGTCGCTACGAGCAGGCAATCGCCGTGTTGCCCGAGGACGGCCAAGACGAGACCCGGGCGCGCCTCCGCCTCGCGCGCGCCCAAGCGCGCGTCGAGCAGCGCGATCTCGCCGGGGTTCGCAACGAGATCAACGAGCTGCTGAAGGCCGCCCGCGTGGCCGGCGACCGCGTCGCCGCTGCCCGCGCGCTCACGGTGCTGGCCGACTGCGAGCAGAAGGAAGGCAATCTCATCGGCTCCGACGCCACGTACGAACAGGCGGTGGCGGAGTGGCGTGCGCTCGGTGACGATCACGGCGTCGCGAACGCGCTGCGAGGCCGAGGGATGACGCTGATGTTCAGGGGCGAGCTGAACGACTCCGAGGCCGCGATCCAGCAGGCACTGGCGACGTTCCGGGGGATTCCCGAGCGCCGCGGCGAGGCATGGGCGCTCCAGAACCTCGCGTGGATCGCGTTCACGCGCGGCCGTCCCGACGAGGCCGAGGAGCGCATCAACCAGTCGGCGGCGGTGTTCGCCGAGATCGGCGACTGGGGCGGGCTCTCGTGGGCGCTCGGTCTCCTCGCTTGGGTGCGTTTCAATCAGGGCCAGCTGGCCGAAGCGGAGCAGCTCGCGTCGGACGTTCTCCGCGAAGGCTCGGAATCGGCCGACCGCTGGGCGAACGCGATGATGGGTGTGCTGCTCGCCAACGTCGCGATGTGGACGGGGCGCCCGATGGTGGCGATCGAACGGTCGCGTGAGGCGCGCCTCCTGTTCCAGGAGATCGGCGACCGGTGGGGCGAGGTGATGTCGGTCGCGCCCGCGGCCCGCGCGCTCGGGGCTTTGGGTCGAATCGACGAGGCGGAGGCTCTTCACGACGAGGTCGCGTCGTTCACGGACGAGCTCGGCGATCCGGGTTTGGTTGCGATCCCCGCGGTTGTGGCCGGTGCGCTCGCCTCGCACATCGGTGACGCTGAGCGTGCACGACGCGAGTACCAAGCCGGAATCGACGCCTGGAACGACGAGCAGAGCATCGGGACCCAGGAGCAGCGGGTCGGGATGAGCCGAGCCCTGCTGCAATGCGGCAACGTCCAGGGCGCTCTCGCACAACTCGACGTACCCCGGGACGACACTGACGCGCTGCTCGTGGCGAGTGGCGGGGTCGAGGCCATGGTGCTCGCGGCCGCGGGACAGCCCGATCGGGCGGTCGCACTCACGGATCGCACGAACGAAGTGGGCATCGGCAGCTACCTCGATCACCTCGAGGCGTGGATGGCGCGAGGCCTCGCGTGCGCGCAGCTCGGCGAGGATGCGTGCGCCCGCGAAGCCTGCGCGACCGCGCTCGCCCTCGCCGACGGGACGGAATCGCCGCTCGATCAGGCGCTGGCGCGACTCGCGCACTCACACGCCCTCGCCGCCCTCGATGATCCCGGCGCCGAAGCCGCCGCTTCCGAGGCGCGAGCCCGGCTGGATGCCCTCGGCCTTCCCGCCACCGGTTGGGAGACCGCCTTCCATCTCGCGGCCACCGGTGGCCGAGAGGTCACGCCCCGCGACACGACCGAGGTCGCCTGAGCGACGGCGCGGTCAGGAAATCAGCCGGTCCAGGACACGGCGGCAGGCGAGTCCGTCGGCGAAGCTCGGGGTCAACGGCGCGCCGTCCCGCACCGCGTCTCGGACCACCTCGGCCCACCGCCGCATCGGCACGAGGTGCGGGTCGGCGACGGCCTCGTCGGGCACGAACTCGTCACGCGTGCCGTCCGCTCGGCGCCACACGACCTTGGCGTCGGCGACGACCTCGACCACACCCTCCTCACCCGTGACCACGATGCGGTGCGCGACCGACGCGGCGGCGGACGACGAGCTGTCGAGCACCGCGGTCGGTCCGGACTCGAAGTCGAGCCACGCGCTGAAGGCGTCCTCGGCGTCGACCGCGTGCGGCCGACCGTCTCCATCGCGGCGTTGGGGGATGGTCACGCGGCAGCGTCCGACCGCGTCGCGAACCTCTCCCAGCATCCACCGGAGGGTGTCGACGGCGTGCGAGCCCCACGCGCCGACCCAGCCTCCGCCGCGGGCGCGGTCGAAGAGCCAGCCGTACTCCCGGAGCGGACGACGAAACACTGCGCCGGTGTAGGTCCACTGCACGTGCTCGACCGGGCCGATGGCGCCGCTCCGTACGAGCTCGTGAACGCGCTGGCGAGCCGGGTGATGGCGGAACTCGAAGTTCACTCCGTGCACGATCTCGCCCGCGTCCGCGAGCTCGAGCATGGCGGCTGCCTCGTCGGCGTGCACGCCGAAGGGCTTGTCGCAGAGCACGTGGTGACCGGCGCCAATTGCCTCCCGGACGTGCTCGGCGTGCAGGAACGGCGGCGAATGGACGGACACGAGGTCGAGGTCGCGGCGGCACAACTCGGCGACGGCAGGAGCGTCGCGCGCGCTCACGACGTCGACGACGACGCAGCCCTCGGTAGCTGCGAACACCGGGGCCACGACGCGGGCACCGAAACCGGTGCCGATGACGCCGACCCGCACGGCGCTCGTCATTCGCCCACCGCACCGGGTCCAAGGTCAGCCGGAACGTTTTCAAGATGGAGGTGCGCCAGGAAGAAATGGCCGAGGGGGCCGATGCTGAACGCGAACGCGACCGTTCCGATCCCGACGTTCCCGCCCAGAATCCAACCCGCCGCCAGCGCGGCGAGCTCGAGCACGGTGCGGACCGCCCACAGCGGGAATCCCTTGGCGGCGAGGCCGGTCATCAGGCCATCGCGCGGCCCGGGGCCCAGCCCGGCTCCGATGTACAGGCCCATCCCGAGCCCCGTGACGACGATGCCGGCTACCAGCAGCGGGACGCGGGCGGCGAGCAGTTCCGGCTCCGGCACGACGTGCAGCGCGAGGTCGATCACCAAGCCGACGGTCAGCGTGTTGACCACGGTCCCGAGACCGGGCCGTTGCCGGAGCGGGATCCAGAACACGAGGATGACGAGCCCGACGACGATCACGACCGTACCGACGCTCCTGCCGGTCTTGGCGGCGATGCCCTGGTGGAGCACGTCGTACGGGCTCACGCCGAGCCGCGCTTGCAGAGTCATCGCGATCCCGACGCCGAGAACGGGGATCCCGACCAGCAGCTGTGGCAACCGGCGGCGGAGCTCGCGCCACGTCGGGACCGTGACGACGTCGAGCGAAATGTCGCGTGCGGCGTACCCGCCCATGGTGCATCGACGCTACACGCCCCTCCCTCGCCGATTACACGCCGTTTCCCGCGGCCACGGCGCGGTCGGTCGTCTCGAACGGCTGCGGGACCGACGGCACATCGAGCGCCTGCGCGAGCGCGGCTGCGTGACGGGCCTCGGCGCCGCCGACACTCATGGCGGCGACGTTGAAGCTCTTGTCGGCGAATGTCCCCATCGTCGCCTGGTACGTGTCGGCAAGGATCGTCTCGACGTCCAAGGCGAGGTTCATGGCGGTGGCTTCGTCGCGCAGGGCGTCGAGCACGGGCTGGACCTGCTGCATCACAATCGGGTTCGGATCGGTGAACGGTGCACCACCGAGGTCGCGGGTGGTGCCCACGAACAGCGCGGCGTGCTCCTGGTGGTGTGAGCGGAACCGCTCGGCGAGGTCGGTGACGGCCGGCGTCGTGAACAGTCCGGAGTCGAGGCTGGTCGTATACACCACGACGGCGACGGCTTCGACCGACGAGAACGTCCGGGTGATCATCGCGTCCGCCCGCCGGCCGCCGGCGCCGCCCGAGCTGTCGCGTGTCCGCTTGCTCGAGCTGCCCCCGATGCATGCGGCCAGGACCGCGCCCATCGAAAGGGTCCCACCGATCTGAAGGAAGCGCCGCCGCGTGACGACATCCGGGGACCGGTACGTGGGTCGGCTCGTCACGACGGGGCCGGGAACTCGTCCGGTTTCACGGCCTGGTCCTGGGTCTCGAAGGCAGGGAACGTCTGCCTCGGCGCCTGGTCGACGAGCGAGGCGAGCACGACCGCGTGCTGCGACTCGACCGGCAGGATCGACGCCGCCAGCTGAAGCGCTGCCGTCGCCTCGAGGGAACCCAGCGCGAACAAGTAGGTCGACGCCGCCTCGTTCTCCAGGGCGAGCGCGACATGGAGCGCGGCGCGTTCATCCGACGCGTCCCGTACCCGGACGGCGAACATGGCGGCGAGCCGGCCGTTGGGGGTGCTGGTGGCGCGGCTTGCGGCCAACGCGCCAAGCGCAGCGGCATGGTCTTGATGGTGCGCGGCAAAAGCCTTCGTTGCGTCGACCGCGTCGGGCGTCGTGACCTTTCCGCTGCTCGCGAGCTCTGCGTACGCCTGGGCGAGCGCGAGCTCGACGCTTTGTGCGAAGGCGTTGATGCCCGCGTCGCCAGACGTGTTCGACCCGGTCATGCGGCCGCTCACGGTACAGGGGTGACTGATACCGTCACGAATCACATGAGAGTCGGATTCATCGGTCTCGGCGCCATGGGCTTACCGATGACGCGACACCTCGTCGACGCGCGTCACGAGGTGAGGGTCACGTCACGGAGTCGGGTCCCAATCGAGGTGGCGGTGGCGGCCGGCGCGATCGACGGCGACACGCCGGCCGAGGTTGTGCGCGCGAGCGAAGTCACGATCCTGTGCGTGCCGCGTTCGTCTGACGTCGTCGACGTGCTCGACGCCGCAATGCCGGCGTTGGCCGAGGGCAAGACCGTCGTCGACACGTCGACCATCGATCCCGATGTCGAGCGGGCGCAGCACGAACGCGTGACGGCGACCGGGGCGCACTACCTGGAGGCCCCGTTGTCGGGCGGCACAGTTGGAGCCGAGCAGGGCACGCTCACGCTGATGGTGGGTGGAGACGCCGACGTGCTGGCGACGGCCCGCCCTGCGCTCGAGCCGTTCGCGGGAACGATCGTGCACGTCGGCGGGCCCGGCACCGGCCAGATCGTCAAGCTGTGCAACAACCTGGTCTACGCGGCGCAGATGCTCGCGACCGCCGAGGCGACGACCATGGCGGCCAAGGCAGGCGTCGACCTGCGCAAGCTTCACGAGGTGATCACCCACTCGACCGGCGACTGCAACGCGATGCGAACCCGCATCCCGTTCGAGGGAGTGCTGCCCGACGGTCCCGCCTCGAACGATTGGCAGCCGGGTTTCATGACCGACCTCATGGCCAAGGATCTCGACCTCGCGATCGGGTTCGCGGCTCGCGCGAACACCCCGTTGTTCACGTCGGGGATCGTCCGCCAGCTTCTCGGCGCCGCCAGCGCCGCCGGCTACGGCCGCGAGGACTTCTCCTCGTTGGGCAAGATCGTCCGAGAGCTCGGCGGGGTGTGAGGTAGGGCTCCGGGGGCGGGACTCGAACCCGCAGCCATCGGCTTAACAGGCCGCTGCTCCACCAATTGAGCTACCCCGGAATGGAGTTCGACGATAGTAGAGCACGGATGAGGCCCATGATTTCTCGGTGCGTCTTCGAGCAGGAGTAGTACACGTACGCGCAACCATGCTCGTGCTTGTTGTGCCGAATGCTCGCGTCGGGCACGGCACGGTGGGCCTGTCGGAATTGCTCCGTGGCACGCCCGTCAACGTCGAGCAGAACGTCTCCGCACGCTCCAAGTCGAGGCCTTGGTGTAGATAAACGCGTACTCGGAGGCGTAGCTCGTCGACGTCGAAGAATCGGCGCAGCCAGGCGCAGAAGAACCGGATCATCATGGGATCCGTGTTTGCGAACTGGACGGTCCCATCGCCCTTCGCTCCCTCGCCTGAGTAGAGAGCGACTCCGGAAACGAGGAATTCCCCGTTCGAGAGCGTCCCGATGCGCCTCCTTTGCCTCGCCGTTCAGGTCCGCGATCTGGCGGAGCCTCGCTTCATGCGCGGGGTGCGGGCGCCCGTGCGGCCCTCGCAGTCGGAGGGTCGGTGTGAACGGGACGTCGCGGACCCAGAGGGAGACCGACGACTTCGACACACCCAGGACCTGTGCGATGTCGGCGAGTGTGTGGTTCCGCGCGCGCAAGGCGCGCGCCTTCTCTTGTTCCTCGACCTTGCCCCGGTAGCCCATGGCTGCCGGCTCACTTCCCCCTCGCGCGGCGGTCGGGGAAGTGCGACTCGTTCATGAGAGCGAACGCGCGTTCGCTCCGAAAGACGCGGTGTACGCGCGGTGCGGTGCGGGGTACACATGCTGCATGCGATTTCGTGTGGGAGTTCTCACGGGCTTTGCCGCCGGCTACTACCTCGGCTCCAAGGCGGGCCGCGAGCGCTACGAGCAGATCCGCCGCTGGATCGACGACGCGCGGCAGAGCCGCCCCGTCGAGAAGGCGCAGGCGGCGGTCGAGCTCGGGCTCGAGCGGGTTCGTCAGCAGAGCGAGGCCGTGACCGGCGCGTCGCCGAACGGACCGGGCGCGTCGTCCTAATCGAATCCGGGTGCTCCGCGTTCAGAGCTCGAGCACCTCGTGGGCGTCGCTGAACGAGAACCCGGGCTGCGGGCCACCCGCTACGAGGTGGATCCGCTTACCCTCCGCGACCACCGCCAAGCCGTGGCGCGGCACACGCATGTCCGCCATGCGTCGCCACCGGCCGCCGTCGTAGCACTCGATCGACCGAACCGTATCGGGCCGTCCGGGCACTTCCCCTCCACCCGTGCACACGCGGCCGGACGATGTCGTTCCGGCCCCAATCCCGCTGCGGGCGTCGTGCAGCGCGCCCTCCTCGTTCCACTGATCGCTGCCGATGATGAACGACTCGACTGATCGCGTCGCGCCGTCAGCGTTACGGCCTGCGATCGCATAGACCTTGTCGCCCGCCCCCGCCGCCGCCAGGTGCTCCCGCGGCACGCTGAGCCTCGGCCCGGGCGACCATCCGGACCCGGGCGTGAAGATCTCGGTGCTCGACAGGACGTTGCCGCTCTCGTCGACGCCGCCGACCGCGACGAGCGTGCCGCTGGCGGCACCGGTCGCGAGCGCTCCCCGACGCGTCGCCAAGTCGGGCTCGTCGGTCCACGCCTGTTCGCCCGGGCCCAGGCTCCAGACCTCGTTGGTCGGGTTCGACAACCCACCCGTGTAGCCGCCGATCACGTACACGCGACCGCCCAGCGCGGCCAACGAAGAATGGTCGTACTGATGCGGGAGCGGCGGCCCGACCGACCATGTCCCGCTCGCCACGTCGAAGAGATCGAGACGGTCGACGGCCTGATCGGGACTGGGAAAGCCGCCCGCGACCGCGATCTTCCCGTCCCAGAACGCGCCTGCAACCTCGGTGCGGCCCAGCGGGATGACCGGTCCCGACGTCGTCGTACGTGCCGGAGCGGGCGGCGACTTGGCATCGTCGCGCCCGCCGCCGCTACACGCTCCGAGCGCCACGAACACGAGTCCGATCACCAGAGTCGCAACCGGACGCGCCCGCATCGACCCGACAGTACCGGCGGCCGTGGTCAGCCAAAGATCAGCAACCGTTCACGCCCGGGCAAACGCGTGGCCGAAGTCCGGAAACGTAGGTCCTGCATCATCGAGCCGCTGGCGGCTCCGGCAGATCTGTTCGCCCAGGTACTCGCGGGCCAGTCACCGCGCCTTCCGCCGTCCGCGTGGGCATGGCGAGCGTCCGGTC
>DATFPZ010000038.1:0-2482 GCA_035264545.1 Acidimicrobiia bacterium | reverse complement strand
GTCCTCTCGGCCCGATTAGACGGCTCGAACGACGGCCGCGACGCATCCACCGCCGCTCTGCTGGCCCCTTGAGCCGACCGCACCGGCCGATGGCGTATCCGCTAACGACGCTGAATATCGCGGGCGCTCGCGTCCTCTACCGCCGGATCACCCCGGTCAAGCCGTTGCGCCGCTACGCCTGGGACGCAGCGCCGTCGGTGCCGTCGGCGAGCTCTTCGGCCCGAGACTCGTCGGCGATCCATTCCTCTATGCCTGGGGCCTCGTCGACCTCGTCGTCCTGTTCTTCGCCGGCATCGCTCACGGTTCCTCCTCGAGTTGGACCAACGGCGGACCTCTCCGATCTCCGTGTCCGGGTGACCCGGCCTTCGGCGTCTGCGAACGCCGGCTCGACAACCGTCGACGCGCACACCGCACTCGACGCCGCGGCGCCACCTTGGCGGCGCCATGCGTGGCGTGGCGCAAGTCGGCGCCGCCGAACCTGACCCGGCGGCCGGTCGGAATGGCAGACTCGACGGCCGGGGCCGCCGGCCCCACGGCCCATGGGGAGGCTTGATGCGATTCGGGTACCTCGCACTCAACGACGCCGGTGGCATCTGGCCCGACGTGCTCGCTCGCGAGCTGGAGCAACGCGGGTTCGACTCGGTGTGGATGCCGGAGCACAGCCACATCCCGGCGTCGCGCGAGACGCCGTACCCCGGCGGCGGTGACCTGCCCGAGGGCTACTGGCAGATGATGGACCCGTTCGTGTCGTTGATGGCGGCGGCCGCGGCGACCACCACGCTGACGCTGTGCACGGGCATCTGCCTGGTCCTCGAGCACGACCTCCTCGACCTCGCCGTCACGGTCGCCACCCTCGACGTGCTGTCGGCTGGTCGCGTCGTGCTCGGTGTCGGCGTCGGATGGAACGCCGAGGAGCTCCGCAACCACCGCCCGGATCTGCCCTTCGCCCAGCGGTACTCGGCCATGCGCGAGCGCGTCGCTGCGTTGCGGGCGATCTGGACCGAGGACGAGCCCCATCTGGACGGTCGGTGGGAGCGCTTCAGCCCCTCGTGGGTCTACCCGAAGCCACAGCAACGCCCGGTGCCGATCGCGCTCGGGAACGCCGGCCCGACGGGCATCCGCCACGCCGCGAGCTACGCCGACATGTGGTGCCCGATCGATGCCTCCTTGTTGAACACGAGCGGGCGTCCGGACGTCGATGGTGGTGTGCAGCTGTTCCGCGAGCTCGCTGTCGAGGCCGGGCGAGATCCGGCACAGATCCCGATCACGATCTTCGCGTGGAACGTCCCCAAGCCGGACCGTGTCGCCCACTACGCCGAGCTCGGCGTCGAGCGGGTCGTGCTCCCACCTCCGTCGATGTCCCCGGTTGACGCCGCCGCCACGCTGCGCTACTTGGACAGCGTCGGTGACATCGTCGCCGAGCTCGGACAGCCCGCCTGAGGCGGTCGAGCGGTCAGGCGGCGATGACCATCGCTGCGAACACCGGCCAGGGTCGTTCGACACTGCGGAACCAACGCCGCGCAGCGGGTATGCCGATCAGCCGAGATGGTCGAGCAGCACCGCGTGTCCGGATAACCCGACCGGACGCTCCCATTCCAAGTGTCCGGAATCGCCGGGTCGGCGCCGTTCAGGCGGCACCTGAGCGGGCGGTAGGAGCGACGCCATCCGCCCCGCCGGCCCCGACTACTTCACGCCCGACTTGACGTCGAAGACGATCGACCGCACCGCGGCCGGGCAGTCACCCTCGTCGGAGAAGTACTTGCGCATCGACCCGAGGAGCGCCGGGAGCCAGTCCGCCGTCGGCTTGGCTTCGGCCAGCCCCACGAGCACGTGCCCGAACGCCTTCGGTGGGATCAGGCTGCCCAACGGCCGGAGCAGGTCGTCCGCCACTGCCGGTCCGAGGTTGGCGAGCGTCGCGCCGACGGCTTGGAACGCGATGACGGCCTTCGTCGGCGCGCTCGCCATACGGTCGAGCAGCTTGAGGCCGGCTCTCGCCCACGTGGGATCGACGAGCAGGCAGCACACGGCGCCGACCAGCTGGTCCGGTGGGACGAGGACGTCGAGCGCCTTGAACGAGAGCTTCACGACGTTGTCGAGGTCGCGGCGCGAGACGCACATGTCGAGCTCCTCGAGCAGGACCTCGCGCTCGTCGGGCATCGTCGACGTCGGCATCGGCCCGGCGTCGAGGACCGGGCTTGTGCTCGCTGTGAGCGGGTCCACGCTCCCGGTGGTGCTCATCGCCTTGCTCGACTTGGCGCGCGCACCGGCGTGGCGCTCCCACTCCCTGCGCACGTCGTCGGGCGTCCACAGCTTGCCGGCGACCAGCAGGTGCACCTGGTAGTGCACGTAGTACTGGCTCGCAGAGCGGATCCACAGGTCCTCGAAGTCGTCGAGCTCGACGATGGAGACGACGGGGATGCGGCGGCCGGTCTTGAGCGGTGCAACCCGATCGGCGCGCTTCACCGTCGCGCAGAGACGGTCG
>DATFPZ010000037.1:0-4529 GCA_035264545.1 Acidimicrobiia bacterium | reverse complement strand
CTTGCCCTGCTTCGACGTCGGCCATGGAGCCTCCTCAAGTCCTGCGCCGCTGGCGACTTCGTGAGCACGCGAGTGCGGAAGCTACCCCCCCGCTGCGGCGTACGGGAAGGCAGTCAGCGCCTCGGCGCCGCCATCACCGATGTGCATCGTGTCGGCGCCGAGGACGCCCTTGACCTCGAGCTCGAGCTGGATGACCAGCCCGGGCTCGAGCGCATCGCCGTCCGCGAGCCCCTCGTAACCCAAGCCGACCCCGTGGACGGACGCGCCCGTCGTCGCGCGGAGGTCGCCCACCAGAGCACCGGCCCGGCACCGGTCGACCAGGAGCGTCCACTCGTCCCGCCAGCGCGATGCTCGATCGCGGTGTTCCGCGGTCGGCGCGCCGCACGACCGGGTGCGTGCCAGGGAACCTTCCCACCCGTCGAGCAGCACACCCGCGCTCATCGCGACGAGGTCGCCGTCGGCGATCTGGCGCTCCGAGGCGACACGGCGGATGGGCCGGTCACCGTCCACGACGCAGAACGCGCCCTCGAACGCAGGCGTGGTCGTGCCCCGCCGGCACATGCGCTGCTCGAACACGCCCTTCAACTCCACCTCGCGAACACCGGGGCGAAGCGCGTGAACGGCGGCTCCGAGCGCGTTCTCGGCAACGGAGATCGCGGCACGGATGCGCTCGATCTCGCCCGCGCTCTTGACCCGGCGCGCCGCCCGCATCACGGCCTCGCCGTCGACGAGCCGCGCGTTCGGCAACGTCGCCGTGAACAACTGCTCGAACAGCGGGTTGAGACCGTCGACGCCGATCCGCTGCGCGCCCGAGAGACCGGGGATGGCGGCAACCGTGCCCATGATGTTCGCGGGGTTCCAGCTCATCGGGTACAGGCACGCGGACGAAATCTCGGCGGGTACGCCGAAATCGGTGACACTCATCAGGTGGACGGCGCCGGTCTCGCGTACGACGACGCAGCCGGGCGCGAACGGGCGCGTCCCGGACAGCCAGAGGCGCGTCGCCTCGGACACGAACCGGGCGTTGCCCTCACGGCCGAGCACGAGCACGTCGACGTCCTGCCTCGCCATCTCGGCGAGCGCGCGCGCCAGCCCCTCAGCCACGCGGTCCCCCGTCGCGGGCGCTCAGCCGTTCGTACCCGTCGTCGGTTACCGCGACGATCTCCTCGGCCCGGAAGCCCGCCTCGCCGTCGTCCCACACGACCGGCTCGAACACCAGCACCATGCCCGGTGCCAGCACGAGCGTGTCGTCGAAGTCGTCGCCGAGGTCGGTCCCGACGAGGGGCATCTCGGCGCTGTTCGTGCCGATGCCGTGGGCGAGGTACAGGTGCGGGAGCCACGGGCGACGGCGCTCGTCCCTGCTTGCGGCGCGCACGAGGTCCCCGGCGGTCGCGCCCGGCTTGAGGACGTCGAAACAGCGATCGACGATCTCGCGCCAGCGCACCGCCTGGTCGCGATGGCGCGCCTCGGGCCCGCCTACGACGAAGGTGCAACCAAAGTCGGACGCGTATCCCTCGTACTCGATGCCGGTGTCGACCCAGATCACGTCGCCCGCCGCGAGCTGCCGGTCGGTCGTCGGCGTCGGGAACACGACGTCACCGGTGGCGGAGTAAGGACCGTCCGCGACGCGGTCCGGCATGACCTGCCAGATGGGGTCCACCGTGTTCGCGGTCGCACCCAGCTCGAAGATGCGGCGCAGAAAGGCTCCCGACAGCTCGGTCCCGCGGACGCCGGGCGCGACGAGTGGCTCGACCGCGAGCATGGCTTCCTCGTTGAGCGACTGGGCACGGCGAATGCACTCGAGCTCGTCGGCCGTCTTGACGATCTTGCACGTGCTCAGGAGCGCCGTCGCGTCCGCGATCTCGCGTCCGTCCAGCGCGGCATGCATCGGCATCGTGTACTCGTCGAGCGCGATCGGCCCGTCCGGTAGCGCGTCGCGCAACGCTTCCGCGCCCTCGGACCATTCGACCGACAGCGCATCGTGCACGTGGTCGGCCGGGAGCTCGGGGGGTACGCCCTCAGGGAACGCTGTGTAGAGGTGCGGCGCGTCGCCGTCGGCAGTGACGATTGCGATCATCCGCTGGTGGGCGGCGCGGGCTGCGTCAGCTGCAGGTGCGCGGGCACTGACGGCGTAAGCAACGGCCGGCTGGCCGAGCAGCACCGCGGCGGCGAGACCTTGCGCATCGAGTGCGTCGACGACCTTCTTGTGCCGATCGCGCCGCATGCGGGCGAGATCAAGGTCGTTGCTCACAGCTGGAGCTTGTAGGCGTCGATCGCGTTCTCGCCCAGGATCTTGCGCTGCGCGTCGTCCGGCAACGGCGCGATGGCCTCGCGCAGCTCCTTGACCACCTCGGGGTGGAACTCGGGGTGCGGGTAGTCCGACGCCCACAGCACGCGATCCGGCCCCAACCACTCGGCGCACGCGGCGAGGTTCCATTCCTCCGGTTCGAAGCCGGCCCAGCACTGGCGCCGGAAGTACTCGCTCGGCAGGAGGCTGAGCCAGCGCTTCTCGAGCGGGAACGCCTTGACCTGCTCGTCCATCCGCTCGAGCTGGGTAGGCATCCATCCGCCGCCGGACTCGAGGAACAAGAACCGCAGCCGTGGGAACCGCTCGCACACGCCGCCCATCAGAAGGCGGCCGATCGTCACGACCATGTCGACGGTGTTGCCGACGGCCTGGCCGAGCCCGGACCCGCCGTGGAGCTCGTCCATCGCCATGTTCGTGACCATCATGTTCTCGCTCTCGGCCACGAGCCGGAACTTTCGGCACGCGCCGGGTGTGTCGACGTGCACGCCGGGATGGAACGCGACCGGGACGTCGAGGTCCTGGCACGCGGCCCAGAACCGGTCGTAGACAGAGTGGTTGAGAGGAAGCTCGTCGACATATGCCGAGGGCCGGACGAACACGCCCTGCAGGCCGAGCTCCTGCACCGCGCGCTCGGCTTCGACGACCGCGAGGTCCGGAGCCTGGAGCGGGACGGCGCCCATCGCGAAGAGCCGCTGCGGGTGCGCAGCGCAGTACTCGGCGACCCAGTCGTTGTACGCGCGCTGGCAGTCGAGCACGAACTCGACGTCGTGGAATGCGTCAATCGGGTCTGCCGGCCCGAAGAACAACGCGGTCGACGGGTAGACCACTGCGACGTCGATGCCGTCGCGGTCCATGTCGGCGACGCGGGCGTCGGGGTCGTGGCCACCCGGGACGCGCAGGCTCTGGAGCATGTCGTGGAACTGCTTCGGGGTCATGCCCACCGCGGCTGCCATCGCGTCCTGGAGCTCGCGACCACCGCCCCGCACCGCGCCGCCCGCGTAGTAGATCTCGTACACGTCGTCCTCGACGACCTTGCGCGGAATCCAATCCCCCCACCGCCGGCGGTCCATGCGGGCGGCCCAGAGGTCGTCGGGCTCCATCGTGTGGCCGTCGGCGTCGACGACCACCGCCTCGTCGGGCATCGCGCCTCCCTGACGTCCCCGTCAGCTTCCCACCGGCGTCGCCGCGACTCAACGGCTCTCGACCACTCCTTCGCCGTCGCAAGCCCCGGCTCAGCGGCGACCGTCGGCAAAGCCGCCGTCACCGCGAGACCGAGAGATTGGGGTGACCGAGGGGATTCGAACCCCCGACCTCCGGGACCACAACCCGGCGCTCTCACCAACTGAGCTACGGCCACCATGACGCGCGCCGAAGGGGACATCCCCTGCCGGCGCCGATCGATGCTACCGGTCCTTCCCCCGACTGACGCCGTCGATCATCGAGCGACCCCGCGACGCGTGCGGCGCGCGTCGGAGAGTTCGTCGGTGCGCGTCAGTCAGCGGCCTCGCCGTCGCGAAGGTCGAGCACTTCACAGCCGATGTCGGTGACGGCAACGATGTGCTCCCAATAGCACGCCGGCGTCCCGTCGGTCGTCACGATCATGCTGTGCCTTCCCCGAACAAGGGCCGCACGTCGGCGGTGTCGTACTCGGCAACCGACGCCGAGAGCATTGCCGCGCCTTGCTCGTTGCTCGGGCCGCTGCTGCGGAAGGTTTCGACGGCCGCTTGCGACTCCCAGTGCTCAAAGATGTTGACGCGGCCGGGGTCGACCAGGTCGGCGGTGATGGCGAAGTCGAGGCAGCCAGCTGTCCCGCGTGCCTCTTCGACGACGCTCACGCAGCCCGCGAGGTACGACTCGCGCTGCTGGGGCTCGACGGTGATGTGTCCCGCAACGATGACCATGGGTGCGTGCGCTCCTCTTCTGCCGCCTTCGAGTGGGGCTGTCCCACGTTCGCGAAGGCCGACTCGCGATCGGCGTCCCCAGCGAACAGTGGGAGCGCCGAACCGCGCGGGTCCTCAGCGCAGCCGGTCCGCAATGCAGCTCCGCTCGTTTGCAGAATGTTTGCATCAGCGCCCGCCGCGCGCTGATGAGGTCGTGCGCCCGGAGGGATTCGAACCCCCGACCCGCAGATTAGAAGTCTGCCGCTCTATCCCCTGAGCTACGGGCGCATGTTGTGCGCAGTGAATGCTACTGAGCACCCACGCCCGATTGCGTGACGAGC
>DATFPZ010000036.1:0-26905 GCA_035264545.1 Acidimicrobiia bacterium | reverse complement strand
GCGAACTTGACGATCTTCGCCCGGCCGGTCGCACCGCGCGCGAGGCGTACGGCAGTCAGGGCCGCTTCGGTTCCCGAAGAGACGAGGCGCACTTTCTCGACGGACGGCACCCGCGCGCAGATCGTCTCGGCCAACTCCACTTCGCGTGCGGTGGGCGCGCCGTACGACGTCCCGTCAGACGCGGCGCGCTGCACGGCTTCGACCACCTTCGGATGCGCGTGCCCGAGGATCGACGCCCCCCAGGACTGCACGTAATCGATGTACCGCCGTCCCTCGGTGTCAAACAGGTACGCGCCCTCACCCCGGGCGACGAAGAACGGCTCCCCGCCCACGGCGCCGAACGCGCGAACGGGCGAGTTCACGCCGCCCGGGATGCGCGCCAGCGCGCGGTCGAAGAGCGACTCGGCCACTAGCTCTCTGGTCGCACGTGCTTACGCACGTGCTCCAGCAAACCATCGTCTCGATCCGGGGCCGGGGAAACCCCGGCCCCTGCCGCAGGTGCCCCTTTCACGCGCCTGCCATGCTGCGGAGCCGCTCGGCGGCCTCGCGCGCGAGATAGGTCAGCACGAAGTCGGCGCCGGCCCGCTTGATCGCGACCAGGTGCTCGAACGCGACCGAGTCGCCGTCGAGCCAGCCGAGTTGCGCCGCCGCTTTCACCATGGCGTACTCGCCGCTGACGTGGAACGCGCCGACGGGGACGTCGAACGAGTCGCGCACCGCGCTGATGACGTCGAGGTAAGCGAGCGCCGGCTTCACCATGACCATGTCGGCCCCCTCGGCAACGTCGAGGGACGTCTCGTCGACGGCCTCCCGTGCGTTGCGCGGGTCCATCTGGTAGCCGCGGCGATCGCCGAACTGCGGCGCGCACTCGGCGGCGTCGCGGAAGGGACCGTACAACGCCGAGGCGTACTTCGCCGAGTAAGCGAGGATCGCCGTGCCGCTGTGCGAGGCCGAATCGAGCGCGGCGCGGATGGCGCCGACCTGCCCGTCCATCATCCCGGACGGCGCAACCACGTCGGCGCCGGCGTCGGCCTGCGAGACGGCGATCTCGGCGTACCGCTCGATGGTGGCGTCGTTGTCCACCTCACCGTCGGCGGTGAGGACGCCGCAGTGACCGTGGTCGGTGTACTCGTCGAGGCAGTTGTCGGCGATGAGCACGAGGTCGTCGCCGACCTCATCGCGCAGTGAGCGCAATGCCACCTGCACCACGCCGTCGGGAGCGTCGGCACCCGACCCGGTCGAGTCTTTCGCCGCCGGCACACCGAAGAGCACCACGGCGGGGATCCCGAGGTCGGCGAGCGCCCGCACCTCCTTGCGCAGGCTCTCCTGGGTGTGCTGGAGCACGCCCGGCATCGACGCCACGGGTTCGGGAGCGTCGATCCCTTCCTTCACGAAGAGCGGCGCGACCAGATCGTCGACGTCGACGCGTGTCTCACCGACGAGCCGGCGCAATGCAGGCGTACGACGCAGCCGCCGCGACCGATGCTCGGGGAACGCCACGAATGCTCCTTTGTCGCCCTCGCAAGCTCGGGCTCGTGCTCCGGCGGTCGGCCAAGCCGCCGCCTCAGCGGCAAGGGTACCGCCCGACTCGCGCCGTCCGACTTCGAATGGGGGCCTACGCTCCCGCCTGATGGTCGTCCGCTTCGGGCTGTTGCTGTCCTGCGTGACGCTCGTCGTCGCACAGGCGCACCCGGCTTTCGCAGCCACGCCGTCGCAGGCACCTCCGCCACCGCAACGCATCCTGCTCGTGGGCGACTCGACGGCGGAGACCATCTACCCGTTCCTGCGGGACGTCGCTGCCGCGCGCGGAGTCGAGGTCCAATCTGCCGCCCGCATCGGATGCGGCGTCATCGACGGGTCACCGAAGTTGGACGACGGGAGGCCCTACATCGACTACTTCGGCGACACGAGCCAGTGCGCCGGCATCAGCTCGTCGATGCAGGGCACGCTGCTCGCCCGCCAGCGGCCCGACACCGTCGTGTGGCTGAGCGGATGGGAGTCCTGGCCCAACCGGGAGCTGGACGGGCAGCTCGTGCACTTCGGGACGATCGCCGGCAACAAGGCGATCCTCGCTCATATCGACGCGGCCGTCGGCCGTCTGATGGCGGGCGGCGCGCGGCTCGTGTTCCTCCCGGTAGCGCCAAATGCGTACCCGAGCTTCCGCGGCTTGCAGAACGTGGACGGTGACTCGCGTCTCGCCGAGCTGGCCCGGTTGCTGCGTACGTACGCGCGGCAACACGCCGACAAGGTGTCGCTCATCGACCTGCCGACGATCCTGCAGTGCCCGACCAGCACGACGTGCCCGGCCGAGGTGGGGCCCGGCATCCGCCCCCGCGACCTCGACGGGTTCCACTTCGACGGTGACGGCGCCGTGTGGCTCGCCGATCAGCTGATGGGCATGCTGCTCGGCACCACCCCACCGCCGACATCGCCCGCGCCGCCGACGTGCGCGCCGGCCTCGCTGGGAAACGGCCTAACTGCGGCCCGGAACGCGAAGTGCGCCTAGGAGCGCGTCGACGAGGCCGTCGATCGTGTGCTCGGTCGCCTCGACGTCGACGCGCAGGCCGCGTTCGAACGCCGTCTTCGAGGTGACCGGCCCGATGGACGCCACGAGTGACTGCGGCGCGGGAACGTCGCCGAGCAGGTCGCACAGGTTCGTCACCGTCGACGACGACGTGAACGTGAGCGCGTCGACCTCGCCCCGGCGCACGCGTTCGAGCACGTCCGCATCCGGCGTCGCGGTCACGGTTCGGTAGACCGGCAGCACGTCGACGGCGTAGCCGCGCTCCGACAGTCCGGCTGGAAGCACGTCACGCGCGTGCTCGGCCCGGGCGAGCAGCACGCGCTCGCCCTCGGCCGCCGGCGTCGGGAACGCCTCCAACAGCGACTCGGCCACGAACCGCTCGGGCAGCAGGTCGGTGCGCAACCCGCGCTCGGCGAGGGTGGCGGCGGTGCCCGGCCCGATAGCGGCGAGCCGGAGGCCGGCAAGGGCGCGGGCGTCGAGCCCGGCAGGCGAGAGGCCGCGATCGAAGAACGCAGCCACGCCGTTCGCCGACGTGAAGACGAGCCAGCCGTAGCCATCCAGGTCGGGCACGTCGAACGCGAGCGGCTCGATCGCGATCGCCGGGAGCTCGATCACGTCGGCGCCGAGCCCCTCGAGGCGGTGGCGCAGCTCGCTCGCCTGCTCGCGCGCACGAGTCACGACCACCGAGCGGCCGAAGAGCGGCCGGGTCTCGAACCATGCGAGGTCGAGGCCGGCGACCTCGCCCACGACGATCGCCGCCGGCGCCCGGATGCCGGCTTCCGCGATCGTGGCCAGCGTCGCCCGCACGGTGCCCTGATCGGCACGGGTGCCGTTGCGCACCGCCGCCACCGGCGTCTCGGGCGACCGGCCGCCGGCGACGAGGCGCGCCGCGATGTCGCCGACGCGCCCCGCGCCCATGAGGATCACGAGCGTGCCGCCCGCCTTCGCCAGCGCCTCCCAATCGACGTCGGCGCTGTCCTTGGCGGGATCCTCGTGCCCGGTAACAACGGTGAAGTGGGTCGAGGCGCCGCGGTGCGTGACCGGGATGCCGGCGTACGCGGGCGCGCCGATCGCGCTCGTGATGCCGGGCACGACCTCGAACGCCACACCTGACGCCGACAGCGCTTCGGCCTCCTCGCCGCCGCGCCCGAACACGAACGGGTCGCCGCCCTTGAGCCGGACGACGGCGCGCCCGGCGCGTCCGTGCTCGACGAGGAGCGCGTTGATGTCGGCCTGTTCGATCTCGGCTCGGCCGGGCGTCTTCCCGACGTAGATGCGCTCGGCGTCGGGTGGCGCGAGCTCCAAGAGCGACGGGTGCACGAGCCGGTCGTAGACGACGACGTCGGCGCGCCCGAGCACCTCGGCGCCGCGCACGGTGAGCAATCCCGGGTCACCCGGCCCGGCACCGACGAGAGACACGGTCACGGAGCAAGTCTCCTCAACGTTTTGGCGTCGCTGAGCCCGAAGCATCCGGGTCCTGCGACGCCAAAGTCAGTTCGTCGTCGAGCACGAGGCGGCCGCCTTCCTCGTCGACGAGACGGCGCGCCGCCTCGGCGCCGACCGCGACCGGATCGCGGCCGTCGACGCGTGCCCGCAGCGTGATGCGTCCGTCGAGCGACGCCAGCAGCGCCTCGAGGCGCAGCACGCCGTCGCCGTCGACTTCGGCCAGCGCGCCGCACGGGAGGTTGCAGCCGCCGCCGAGCTCGGAGAGGTATGCGCGTTCGGCGGTGACGGCGGCGCGCACCGCGGCGTCGTCGACGCCGCCGAGGAGCTCGCGGGTCCCGTCGTCGTCGGCGCGACACTCGACCGCCAGCGCGCCCTGCGCGACTTGGGGCAGCACGACCGAGGGATCCACGCGCTCGGCGATGCGCTCCGCGAGCCCGAGACGGTCGAGCGCCGCCGCCGCCAGCACGACGGCGTCGAAACCGGCCGCCTTCTCGAGCCGGGTCGGGATGTTGCCGCGCAGCTCCGCGAACCCCAGGTCGGGCCGCAGCGCAGCCAGCTGCGCCCTCCGCCGCACCGATCCAGTGGCGACGCGCCCGCCCGTCGGGATCTCGTCGAGCGGCCGCCCGACGAGCGCGTCGCGAGGGTCACCCCGCTCGGGCAGGGCGGCCAGCACGAGCTCGGGCGCGGTCTCGGCCGGGAGGTCCTTGGCCGAGTGCACCGCCACCTCGGCCCGGCCGTCGAGCACCGCCTGCTCGACCTCCTTCACGAACACGCCGGTTCCGCCCATGGCGTGGATGGGGACGTCCCGGCGTTCGTCGCCACGGGTGGACACGATCACGTACTCCGCTTCGACGCCGAGCAGCCCGACGACCCGCTCGGCTTGCCAGCGGGCCAGCGCGCTGCCGCGCGTCGCCACCCGCAGCGGCACCATCTACGGTCCGTCGGCGGACGGATCGGCAGGTTCGGAGGTGTTCTCGAGGCCGAACAGTGCCGCGAGCGCGTCGGCGTACGCGTCGCCTTGCGCCGTGCCGGCGGCATCCTTGACGCGCACCGTCGGGTCGTGCAGGAGCTTGTTGACGAGACCGCGGGTGAGCGCGTCGACCGCTTCCTGCGTAGCGGGATCGAGAGCGGCCAGGCGGGAACGGAACCGCGCCAGCTCGGCGGCGCGCAGCTCCTCGGCCCGGGCGCGCAGCGACGACACCAGCGGCGCCACCTCACGGGCCGAGCGCTCGAGCCGGAAGCGATCGAGCTCCTCGGTGATGATGTCGCGCACCTTGCCGATCTCCTGCCGCCGCTGCTCGAGGGATTGCTCCGCGAACGCCTTGAGGTCGTCGATGTCGAGCAGCGTGACGCCGAAGACCTGACCCACCCCGGGGTCCACGTTGCGCGGCACCGCGATGTCGACGATCAAAAGGGCCCGATCGCCGCGGCGCGACATCGCCGCCTCGATCTCGCCCCGCTCCAGCAGGACGTCGGACGCGCCCGTCGAGGCCAGCAGCACGTCCGTCTCGATCAGGTTGTCGATGACACCGTCGAGGCCGATCGCACGGCCCCCGACGCGCGCCGCGAGCTCGGCACCGCGCTCGGGTGAGCGGTTGGCGACCACGATGTCGCTCACGCCGGCGCCGTTCAGCGCGATCGCCATGGCGGCGCCGACATCGCCGGCGCCGACCACGAGCACCCGCCGTCCTTCGAGACCGCCGAGCCGCTCGCCGGCCACCGTGACGGCTGCCGACGACACGGACACCGCGTGCCGGCCGATGGCCGTCTCGGTCCGGGCGCGTTTGCCGACCTCCACCGCCTGGCGGAAGACGCGCGACACGAGCGGTCCGATCATCGACTCGTGCTCGGCGGTCTGCCATGCCTCGCGCACCTGGCCGAGGATCTCGCCTTCACCGACGATCATCGAGTCGACGCCGGCCGCCACGCCGAACAGGTGGGCGACCGCGGCGTCGTCGTGGTACGTGTACAGGTGGTCGCTGATCGTGTCGGGATCGAGGGACGACTGGTCGGTGAGGAAGTTGCGGACGTCCTCCACCGCCGGGTGGAAGCGCGTGCAGCGCGCGTAGACCTCGGTGCGGTTGCACGTGGAGAGCACCGCAACCTCGGCAAGGTTCTCGCTGCGCTCCAGGGTGTGCAGCGCCTTGGGCAGCTCGGGCGATGGCACGGCCATCCGCTCGAGGAGCTCGACCGGGGTCGTGCGGTGGTTCAGGCCAATGACGACGAGAGACACGACCGCAGCAGCTCCTTGGCGTCATCCACCCGGCCGGCGCGAATGAGGTCGAGCATGCCGGAATCGAGAGCCCGTTTCCAATCGGCGTCCTCGGTAGAACGCCCGTCGGCTTGCATCGCATTCCGGGCGTCCGCGAGCAGCTCCACCAGGGTCTCGTACTCGGGACCGATCTCGGCGGTGATCCGCTCCTTGAGCCACGTCGCCAGCGCCGGACTGCGCCCGCCCGTGCCGACCGTGACGACGAGGTCCCCACGCCGGATGACCGACATGAGCGTGAACGAGCAGTTGTCGGGGTCGTCGGCCGCGTTGACCCATACGCCCCGAGCTTCGCCGGCCTCGAAGACGGCGTGGTTCACGGCGGGGTCGTCGGTGGCGGCGGTCGCCAGCCACGCGCCGTCGAGGTCTTCGGGCTCGAACGAGCGCTCGGCGGCCGTGATGCGGCCCTCGTCGCGCCACGCCCGGACCTGGTCACCGAGACCCGGCGCCACGACGTGCACGTCGGCGTCCGCCGCGAGCAGCCCGTCGACCTTGCGCGCTGCGATCCGTCCCGCCCCCACCACCACGCAGCGGCGCCCGGCGACGACGAGGTTGACCGGGTAGCCGAGCAGCGAGCGCCGCGCCGTCGTCACCCGACGCCTTCCGCGGCGCGCGGCAGGTCGCCGCGCTGCCCGTCGATGCCCGGCACCTTGCGCTGCTGGTAGAAGGACAGGATCTGGAGCTCGATCGCGAGGTCGACCTTTCGGAGGGACACGCCGGCCGGCACGCTGACGACGGCGGGCGCGAAGTTGAGGATCGAGGTCACGCCCGCATCGACGAGGCGGTCGGCGACCTCCTGCGCGGCGCCGGCCGGGGTGGCGATGATCCCGATCGCGATGGCGCACTCGGAGACGACGCGCGGGAGGTCGTCGAGCGCGGCGACCGACAGGTCGCCGACCCGGGTTCCGACCTTGGCCGGATCGGCGTCGACGAGGGCGACGATCTGGAAGCCGCGGGCGCCGAATCCTCGGTAGTTGGCGAGCGCATGGCCGAGGTTGCCGACGCCGACGATCACGACGGGCCAGTCGTGGGTCAGCCCGAGCTCGCGGGAGATCTGGTGGAGGAGGAACTCGACGTCGTACCCGACGCCCCGGGTCCCATAGGAGCCGAGGTAGGAGAGGTCCTTGCGCACCTTCGCCGCGTTCACGCCCGCCAGGGCGGCGAGGCGCTCGGACGAGACGGTGCCGACGTGCTGGTCGGCGGTCTCGAGCAGGGCCCGGTAGTAGAGGGGCAGGCGGGCCACCGTCGCCTCGGGGATTCTTCGGGCGGAGGGCACTGCGTTGCTTCCTGCCTTTTCCCGCATCTTGGCGCCGTCGCAAGCTCCGGCTCTGCGGAGACGGCCGGCAACGCCGCCGCCTCCGCGCCCCGGGGCGATTCCCCCGGGGCGTTGATCGAGGATACCCGCGCTTGTGCAATCGTTCTCAAAGTCCCGGCCGGGCGGGGACGGCGCGGCTCAGGGACGCAGCTCGCGCCGGAGGACCTTGCCGGCGAACGACCGGGGCAGCGCGTCGACGATCGCCACCCGGGTCGGGCACTTGTACCGGGCCAGGGAACGGGCGCAGTGAGCGAGCAGCGCGGCCGGGTCCGGTCGGGCGCCCGGCTCGGGGACGACGAACGCCACGACGGCCTCACCGGTGCGGGGATCGGGCTCGCCCACGACCGCGGCCTCGGCGACGTCGGGATGCTCTAGTAAGGCCTCCTCGACCTCGGCCGGATAGACGTTGAAGCCGGACACGATCACGAGGTCCTTGGCCCGGTCGACGAGGCTGAGCTCACCGTCGTCGTCGCTGACCGCCACGTCGCCGGTGCGGAGCCACCCGTCGCCAGTGAGGGCACGGGCGGTGGCATCGGGGTCGTGCCAGTAACCGGGGAACACGTTGGGGCCGCGGACCCAGATCTCGCCCGGGTCGCCCGGGAGCACGTCGCCGCCGTCGGCGTCGACGAGGCGCACCTCGACGCCCGGGAGCGCTGGTCCGATCGAGCCCGCGGCCGGCTCCCCGCGCCCGATCACCGACGTGGTCACGATCGGAGCCGCCTCGGTGAGCCCGTAGCCCTCGTGCACGACGACGCTGAAGCGCTTGCGCATCCCGTCGAGCACCTCTCCGTCGAGTGGCGCGGCGCCCGACACCGCCAGGCGCACGGACTCGAACGCCCGGGCCGGCGCGGCGACGTCGTCGAGCTCGAGAAAGGCCTGATACATGGCAGGGACACCGGCGACGACCGACACCTGATGGTCGCGCACTTCCCGCACCGCGGCGGCGGCGTCGAAGTGATCGAGCAGGACGGTGCACGCGCCGGCGGCGAGGCCGATGCCCAGCACCGCGTTGAGCCCGAACACGTGGAAGAGCGGCAATACCCCGAGGCTCACGTCGCCGGCGTTCAACGCGAGGCCCGGATGATCGAGCACCTGACGGATATTGGATGCCAGGTTGCCGTGCGTGAGCATGGCTGCTTTCGGCGCGCCCGCCGTGCCCGCGGTGAACAGCAGCACCGCGACGTCCGAGTCCTCGCGCGGCACGGTGGCAGCCGGCTCGGCGTCGCCGGTGCCCTCGAGCGGCGGGCCGAGCACGACAGCGGGCTCGACTGTCGCGAGCTCGCGGTCGAGCTCCGGATCGGGTGCGTACGGGTTCAGCGGTACCGCGACTGCTCCGACGCGCAGCGCCCCGATGTACGAAGCAACGAACGCGATCGTATTGTGACCTTCGATCGTGACGCGATCGCCCGGGTCGACGCCCTCGGCACGGAGCGCGCCCGCAACGCGCGCCGCGCGCGACTCCAGCTCTCGGTACGTGATGACGTCCGGCCCGGCCCGCACCGCGATCGCGTCGGGCGTCCCTTGTGCGGGCGCGAGCAGCACATCGGCGAGGTTCGTCACAGGACTGCCCCTTGCTTCGCCAATGATGCCTGGAGCTCGTCCACCGCGACCTCGGCGACGGGAACGCCGTCGCGTGCCGCCAGCGCCGCGGCGGTGCCGGCTGCCTGCCCCAGGGCGAGGCTCGGGCCCATGACCCGGATCGAGGCGAGCGCGTCGTGGTCGGCCGACAGGCAGCGCCCGGCCACCAGAAGGTTCGGGACGCCCCGGGGTCGCAGGCTGCGGAAAGGCACCTGATAGCTGACCCCGGTGGGAAGGAACTCGTACTCCGTCGTCCGCCCGCGCACGTGGTACTCGCGCGGCCATGCCCCCCGCGCGACGGCGTCGTCGAAGCTCGCTCCGCTCGTGACGTCGTCCCCGGTGAGCACGTAGTCGCCGACGACCCGCCGCGTCTCGCGCACGCCGAGCGCGGTCGCGGTGTCGTCGAGGAACGCGTCGGCGAACCCGGGAACGTGCGCCCGGAGGAAGGCCGCCGCCTCCTCGGCGAGCCGCCGTCCTTCGAGCTCACCCCACGTCGCTTGGTGCACGTCGGTCACGTCGACGGGCGTGCCGTCGCGGTTGCGGACGCGTGTCATCGCGCCGACGAACTCGCCGGGCCGGAACGTCGGGATTATGGCGCCCCCGTCGCGAGATAAATGCGCGCCGTGCTCGCGCATGAGATCGCCGAGCATGGGGACGGCAGCCAGCGCGGCAGGTCCGTCGACGTGCTGCATCACGAACTGCATCGACCCGAACTGCCGGGAGCCGGGCGGCCCGAGCTCCGTGGGGACGCCCGCAAAGGTGGCGACGTCGGCGTCACCGGTGCAATCCACGAAAACCTTCCCGGCTACCGCGCGCGGGCCGCGCTTCGTCGCCAGCACCAGCGCCCGCAACGCGCCGCCGTCGTCGACGACGACGTCGGAAACGAGCGAGTGAAGGAGCACATCGAGCGCATCCTCTTCGGTGACGAGATGGTCGGCGAGGCGCTTGACCGCCCACGGCACGTACAGGAAGACCGCGGTCTCCTTGAACGGCACCGGGCCGGCGCCGGCCCCGTCGCGCGCGAGGGCGTCGGCGAGCTCGCGGGCGATGCCGCCGACGACGTAGTCGAACTCGCCCGCGTCGTCACTGACGTACAAGCCGCAGATCGTCCCGACCTTGGCCACCGTGAGATTCCCGCCGAGGAAGCCGTACCGCTCGCAGAGGACGACCCGGGCGCCGGCGCGGGCGGCCGCGACCGCCGCGCCCAGACCGGCCGGGCCCCCGCCGGCCACGACCACGTCGGCGTCGGCCAGCACGTCGGCTTCTCGCTCGGGCACGCGCATAGCGGGAAGGTACCGCTGGGCTCTCGCACGCGCTCGCGACACCGCGCCGGAGTTGGGGGCTCCGGCCGTGGGTGTGGTGCTTGGGGCGGGCTGGGAGGCTGTTCCACGAGCGCCGCCCCTTGACAGCGCGGCGCCCGCGGCCCCCACACCCACGGACCGGAACCCCGAATCGCGCGAGGCATCGACCGGGCCGCCTCGCGCCTTGTGCGATTTTGTATCACCCAGAGTGACTCAACGCACGCGGAAGAAAACACCCAGAAGTCCAAGATCGGTCATCGGAACGGCGCCGCCGCGGCAGCGCCGTCCGGCGTCATGGCCCGAGGCGGAGCACGAACTGGGCGAAGGCCGCCGCGAGGATGATGAAGAGCAGGACGGCGATGGCGATGGTGGTTCCCGGGCGCACGGCTACGAAGGTCCCTCGTCGGTGCCGGTGACGGTGGCGCCCGGCGGGACCAGCGTGACGGCCGACGCCGGCTCGAGCGTGCATTCGGCGGCGGCCGAGCCGCGGTCGAGGGCGAGGGAGGCCAAGCCGTATGAGTCGACGAGGAGTACGAGCTCGGACGGCTTCGCGTCGGCGTAGGTGTGCACCCAACGCACCGAGCGCGCCTGATCGCCGAACCGGAGCTCGAGCGCGGCGCCCGGCTCGGCGCCGTGCGCGCGCAGCTCGTCGGGGTCGATGTTGAGCTGGCAGTTGCCGAACCGATCGATCCACCAGACCTCGCCGTGGATCGCGCCACCCTCGTCGTGCCGCGGCAGGGATACGAGCCCGGGGACCAGTCCGGCCGCGTCGACCTCGTCGCCCAACTCCGACGGGTCGACCCCGGCGGCGAGGTGGGCGGCGGCGGGAGCGAGGACGTCGCGCCCCGCGAACGTCGGGCCCGGGGCGGGGAGCTGATGGTCGGTGCTGGTGAGCGAGACCACCCGCTGGGCCCCGCCCAGGATGGCGACGGCCGGAGCTAGCAGGCCGTTGTCGGGGCCGAGCAGGATCCCGTGCTCGACCTCGACGGCCACGAGTCTGCGGTCGGTGCCGACGCCGGGGTCGACCACGGCCAGGACGATGCCCCCGTCGGGCAGGTACTGCGCCGCCCGAACCAGCGTGAGAGCGCCGGCGCGCACGTCGTGGACGGGAAGGTCGTGGGTGATGTCGACGATCTGCAGGTCCGGGGCGAGGCTCAGCATCACCGACTTGCACACCCCGACGAACTCGTCGGTGTGGCCGTAGTCGGACAGGAACGAGACGAACCTCCGGGCGAGGGTCACCCTGACCGAGTCGCGCCTATCCGGCCTGCGTGTACCGCGACTCCAGATAGGCGTCGACGTCGACGTCGCGCACTCGGAACGAGCGCCCGACGCGCACCGCCGGCAGGTCTCCCGCCTTGATCAGGCGGTAGACCGTCATGGAAGACACTCTGATGAGCTTGGCGACTTCCTGCACAGTCAGGAAGCGCGCTTTGGCGAACGATTCCGCCACGGTCAACACCCCTTGGCTCCAACCCGCTGGGAATCCGAGCGTAGGTGCGCGGTGCCCCTGTTGTCTAGCGTGGGCGGAGCGCGCCGCTGTCCAGCTCTGTGGGTAGCGGGACGCCGGGGCCTCAGGAGGGAGGGCGACCGATCTCCTCGGAGCGACGCGTCGCGGCCTCCACCGCCTCGAGGAAGGCGGCCCGGACCCCGTGGGCCTCGAGGCGAGCCAGCCCGGCTGCGGTCGTCCCGCCCGGCGAGGTCACCGCGGCCCGGAGCGCCTCCGGCCCCTCGGTGCCGTCGACGAGCAGGGAGGCGGCGCCGACGAGGGTCTGGTGCACGAGCGTCGCCGCGGTCTCGCGGGGCAGCCCGACCAGGACGCCCGCTTCGACCATCGCCTCCGCCACCAGGAACACGTACGCGGGGCCCGAGCCGGACAGGCCGGTGACCGCGTCGAGGAGCTCCTCGGGCACCCGCACCACGACGCCGACCGAGCCGAGGATGCGCTCGGCCTCGTCGAGGTGCGCCTCGGTGGCGTGACGACCTCCGGCGATCGCGGCGGCGCCCTTGCGCACGAGCGCGGCCGTGTTGGGCATCGCTCGCACGACGGGCCGGTCGGGAACCGCCTCCTCGAGGGTGGCCAGGGTGACGCCGGCCGCGATCGAGAGCACCAGGGCGTCCGTCTTCAGCGACGGGAGGCACTGCTCGAGCGCGGTACCGATGTCGCCTGGTTTCACGGCCAGCACCACGACGTCACTCTCGGCCACCGCCCACGCCGGGCTCGGCACGACGCGCACGCCCCGGAACCGCTCCTCGACCAGGCGGCGCCGCTCGGGATCGATCTCGGCGACGGCGAGTGCGTCGGCGTCCCAGCCGGCGTCGAGCAGGCCGGACAGCAGCGCCTCGCCCATGCGTCCGCCGCCCAGCAGGGCGAGTTGCATCACAGATGGAGGGTAACGGTGGCGCGGCCAGGCCCGAGGAACCTTCGGGTCCGCCTCGCACTTCCCCGAACGAGGCCGACCGTCCCGCACCTCGGGCCCGGCGGGGCTAGTGTACCCCGTCGCGCCATTTGGCGCAAGATATGAAATTCTCAGACAGTCTGAGATTGAGGAGCACGTCGCCGGCCGAAGGCGATGCCCACGACGGGCTGGAACCAGGTCTCCACCGTCTCGTAGATCACGCCGATGATGCGGTCCAGCTCGGTGACGCTCAAGTGCTCGAGCGCCACCCTACCGACCAGATAGAGGTCGCCGTCGGGCCCGATCGAGAACCGCGCGCCGTACATCGTGTGGTTGCGGCGCAGCAGGTACCGGTAGAGCTCGAGATGATTCGCGGGTGGGTCGGGAAGGAAGTACACCTCGTAGCGCAGCGTCCGCTCGTGCAGGTCGAAATAGATCGTCGTGGCGTCGCGCCCGTCGCACCCGAACCGGACGTACCAGCGCCGGAGTTCGGGGTCGTACTCGACGTGCTGGACGTACTCGGCGGTCGCGACCGGCCCCTCCAGGTGCCGGGCGATCAGCTCATGCGCCTCGTCGAGGGTCACTGGCGCCTACGAGCACTCCACCGGCGAGCGGGTCGCGAGGTCGCCGTACAGCCGCCGCAACCGGGCCGCCGCGATGCTCCACATGTACCGGCTCGAACGCGCCAGCGCGTTGGCGCCCATCTCCCGTGCGAGCTCCGGATCCGACAGCAGGACATCGACCGGCGCCGCGTAGTCGGTTGCCGCGCGGCCCTCGACGAGGAAGCCCGTCCGGCCGTCTTCGACGACGGATCCCAGGCCTCCGACGTCGGCGGCGACGACCGGCGTTCCGCAGGCCGCGGCCTCCAGCGCCACGAGGCCGAACGACTCCGTGTGCGACGGGACGAGGCACACGTCGGCGGCCTGGTAATAGGCCGCGAGCCCGTCGTGGGGCTGGGGCGGGACGAACCGCACCCGGCTGTCGAGGCCAAGATCGGCAACGAGCTTGCGCAGCGCGACCACCTGGGCGGCGCCGTTGGTCCCGCTCGGCCCGCCCACCACGAGCAGCGACACATCGCCGTCGAGCTCGGCGAGGGCCCGCACCGCGAGGTCGGCGCCCTTGAGCGGCTGGATCCGCCCGACATACAGGAGCACTCGGGCCTCCGAGTCGAGGCTGAGCTCGCGACGCGCCGCGCCGCGGTCGCCGGGAACGAAGACCCCATGATCGACGCCCGGCGGGACGACCTCGATCCGGTCCCCCTCGGCGCCGTACAGCGTGACGAGCTGCCGGCGCTCCTCTTCCGTGGCGGCGATCATCAGGTCGGCGCAGCTGACGATCTCACCCTCGACGCGGGCGCGGGTCTCGGGGTCGTCACCCACGCCTGCCTCCGCCTTCACGCGATCCAGGGTGTGGAACGTGGCGACGAGGGGCAGGTCGAGCTCGTGCTTGAGCCGGTGCCCGACCGCACCCGAGATCCAGTAGTTCGCGTGCAGCACATCGGGCGACTCGCGCTCGGCTGCGAAGAACCCGAGCGCGGCGTCGACGAAAGGGTCGACGAGCTCGGGGAGGGCAGGCTTCGGGACCGGCGCGGTCGGCCCGGCGGCGAGGTGCACGACGCGGAAGCCATGCTCGATCTCGACGACCGGCGGCTGCTCGGCGTGCTCGGCGCGGGTGAGCACGTCGCAGGCCACCCCGGCCCGGGCGAGATTCGAAGCAAGCGAGCGGACGTACACGTTCATGCCGCCACCGTCGCCCGCCC
Organism: Acidimicrobiia bacterium; assembly: GCA_035264545.1. Taxonomy (GTDB): domain Bacteria; phylum Actinomycetota; class Acidimicrobiia; order IMCC26256; family JACDBD01; genus JALZAA01. Next base: position 12,314 of record DATFPZ010000036.1, on the reverse strand, counting down.
CGGGTTGTGCGAGCGGGGATGTGTGGACGCTGAGCATGGCGACGCGCTGGACCGACATCGATTGGAGAGCCTATCGGCGAGGGGATCGTGCGCTGTTCAGCCGGAGTCGGCGTGCGGCGAGCCGTCTTCCTCGGTCTGCTCGCGCTGGAAAGACCGGTAGATCTCGACCAACGCCTGCTTTTGTCCCTCGGTGATCGTGCGGTCGCGCAGGATGTCGCCGACGAGGTCTTCCTCCGCGTCGCGCTCCTCGAGGAAGCCGGCGCGTACGTACAGCGTCTCCGACGAGATGCGCAGCGCGCGGGCAATCGCCTGGAGAATCTCGGCACTCGGCTTGCGCAGACCGCGCTCGATCTGGCTCAGGTAGGGATTCGAGATCCCGGCAAGCTCGCTGAGCTTCCGCAGTGAGAGGCGCGCCGTGCGCCGCTGATCGCGGATGAACTCGCCGAGATCGCGCAGTCTCGACTCGAGGTCGGGGGTCATTCGCGGGCCGAGATCACGCTTGGAACTCCGGATCGAGCACCTTGTCGATGCGGCGGCGGTGCTCGCCCATGGCGGCAACGGTACCAGCGCGCCTCTCGCAGATCTTTACACGCAGATCTTGAGAAGCGTCTGGTACGGGTTGATCGCGGAGGCGGTGCGGCCGCCGGGGCGGATCTCGAAATGCGTATGCGGTGCGCCCGCGTTCCCGGACATGCCGAGCTTGGCGATCACCTCGCCCTGCGCAACGTGGCGCGGCCCACCCACGTACTCCGACAAGTGGTAATAGACGTAGGTCACTCCGTTGTCGCCCTCGAGATAGGCGCCCATGCCGCCAGAGCCGCCGGGGCCGTAGGTGATGTCGCCGCTGACGACGGCGAGGTTGGGTGCACCCATCGGCCCGAACATGTCATTGCCCTGGTGGGTGTGCCCCGTGCGCGGCTGCCCGAAGTCGTTGCTGAACGCGGCCCCGGGCACAGGGCAGACCATCCCATCGATCACCGTTGCGTTGACGCCAACTTTCAACTGGAGGTCTCGCAGCGTCCGGTCGGCCTCCGCCACCTTGGTGTCGAGGACCCTCTTCTCGGCAGCGAGACGCGCGTGCCACGAGTCGTAGTCCTTGTGCTGTTCGGTGAGCTCGTCGCGCAGCGCGGCGAGATTGGCGTTCAGTGCCGCCAGGTTGGCGACCGCGGCGTTGTCGGCCTGGTTGGCCCGGTCGAGCAGGGCCGACGATCGCAGACCTTCGCTCGGGTTCTGCGCGTCGAAGATCACGTGGCGGTCGGTGCCTTGGTTCTTGTAGGCGACGACCGCGCGGCGCTCGGCGATGCCTCGCAGCTCCTCACGACGCGCCTCGCCCGCGTCGATCTTCTGCTCGAGGGCCATGATCTGGTTGCCGAGATCCTCGAAGGAGGATTGGGCATTGGTGTACCGCTGCGCCGCGTCGTTGGCCTCGCGCCGGACCTCATCCGCGCGCTGCTTCGCGTCGGTGAGGGGGTCGGCGGATGCGGAGCCCGTCACCAGGGGTGTCGCGGCGATCGCCACGACGCTGGCCGCGAGAAGAACGCGACAAACCGCCCCGAGTTGGCCCACTCGCATTGGGGGCGGACGGTAGTCAGCCTCGTTTGGCGTGCGCAACGGCCTGCGTCTGACCAGGAGGTTTTCGGAATCCCTGGCCGGGGAAGGACGTTGGGAGGTCCGGGTGACGAACCACGACCGGATCGGATTGTTCGCGCCCCGACCCCGGAGGAGGAGCGATGCCCGAGTACACGCTGCCCGACCTGCCCTACGACTACGCGGCGCTCGAGCCGCACTACTCCGCCCAGATCCTCGAGCTGCATCACGACAAGCACCACGCCACGTACGTGAAGGGCGCCAACACGGCACTCGAGAAGCTCGCCGCCGCCCGCGAGAGCGAAGAGTTCGGCACGATCAACCAACTGCAGAAGAACCTGGCCTTCAACCTGTCGGGCCACATCCTGCACTCGTTGTTCTGGAACAACATGAGCCCTCACGGCGGCGACAAGCCCGACGGCGATCTCGCCGCTGCGATCGACGAGTCGTTCGGCACGTTCGAGGGCTTCCGCAACCAGCTCAGCGAGGCGTCCCTCAACGTGCAGGGATCCGGTTGGGGCGCGCTCACGTGGGAGCCGGTCGCGCAGCGGCTCATCGTCGAGCAGGTCTACGACCACCAGAGCAACGTGGGACAGGGCGCCCCGCCGCTGCTCGTGCTCGACATGTGGGAGCACGCGTACTACCTGCAGTACAAGAACGTAAAGGCGGATTGGGTTGACGCGTTCTGGAACATCGTGAACTGGCCCGACGTCGCGGCGCACTTCGCCAACGCGCGGAGCATGAAGCTGTTGTAACCGCGAGACGGCGCGCGTCGACCGACGCTGTCAGCCTCCGCTCACGGGCGGGATCACGGCGACCTCGTCGCCGTCACGCAGGGGTGTGTCGTCACCGTGCTCGGGGTCGTCACCGTTCACCCAAACCCGCGCCGACGCGAGCACGGACCGGAATTGCGCGCCATAGACCGATCCCGCCGCCGCCATCAGCTCGCCGAGCGTGGCGGCATCGAAGGTGTCGTCGGCGCGGCCTGCCGCTTCGCGCGCCTGGGCGAACAGACGCAGCCGGACGCTCAGATCGCGATCTCCGCCACGCCGTCCTTGATGACGGCGTCGCCGGCCGGGTTGGTGCTCTCGAACGCGTAGACGGTCTTGCCGTCGCGTTCGCCGACCGTCCAGAAGCGGGTGGTCATCGTCTCGCCCGGGAGCACCGGCTTCGAGAAGCGCACCGCCAGTCGCTTGAGCAGCGTCGGCTCACCGGCCGCGAGGTCGCCGATCGCGGCCCAGCTCGTGAACGCCATCGTGCAGAGACCATGAATGATGATGCCGGGAAGGCCGACCGACTTGGCGAACTCCTCGTCGAGGTGGATCGGGACCTTGTCGCCGGACGCGGCCGAGTACCGGTACGTCTGGTCGGCGTCGAAGGTCTGCTCCGCCACCGCCGCGGGGTCGGTGCTCCGAAGCTCGTCCGGGAAGCGGTGCTCAGGGGCGGTCTCGCCCTTGCCCTCACCTCCGGTCACGCCGCGGAAGAACGTCACCGAGTACTGCTCGTTGACGAGCTCGCCCGTCTCGTCGCGCGTCTCCATGCGGCTGACGACCGTGGTGCCCGACTGCTTCACGTGGATACCGATGGGCGCGGCGCGTGACCGCAGCACTGCCCCGGGGACGATCGGCTGGTGGAAATACATGTCCTGCTCGCCGTGGACGACGAAGGGGAACGCCTCGGCCGGCGTGACCTCTCCCACGGCGCCGCCCATCGCGTCCCATACCGGGACCACCGAGAACACCGGCGGCGCGAGCTCACCGTTCGCGTGAGCCGGGATCGGGTCGTTGGTGGCGGCGGCGTACTGCTTGATCCGATCCGCTTCGACCTTGAAGTCCTGCTCGTCGGACCACTTGCCGACCTTGTCGATGGCGAACTGCATGGCGTTGCGTCCTGTCGTCGGTGTCAGTCCAGGCGGCGAGCCTACCGTCAGCTCTCGCGGGGCGTCTCCGTGTCGACGTTCGTACGAGCCGTCGGCCGTGCTTCGAGGCGCTCCGGCGGGATGGGCTTGCCGGTCACTTCGTCGACGCCGTACGTGCCGTTGTCGATGCGTTCGAGCGCGGCCTGCAGCTCGGCGAGCTCCTCTTCGAGCTGCTCGAGGATCGACACGTCTTTCTCGCGCTCGAAGGTCTCGCTCGCGGTGTCGGCGGGATGCTGGTCGTAGTCGGACAGCTCGGAGAGCTCGTCGTTCTCGGGCCCGTCGCCGAGCTCGTCCTTGAGGTTGTGGATCAACCCTTCGACGCGGGCCTTCTCGTCCATCACGCGCTTGCGCGCCTCTTCGGGATCGACGCTCACAGCTCCTCCTGGTCGCCGTCGCAAGCTCCGGCTTTGCGGCAACGGTCGGCAAAGCCGCCGCTGCCGCGGAAGGCTAACCCCGCCCCCCATGAATCCGTGCCTGAAGCAACATATTGATGCTCCAGGAACGCATCGTTACGCCCCCGAAAGCCGGAGCTCGAGCAGCGAGGCGGAGTCCGCGAGCAGTATCTGCAGCTGGGCGAGGCGTTCGCCGGGATCGTCGAGCTCGAGTAGGCGCTGGGCGTCGAGCGACCCGATCGGCGCCGCCGCCGCCGCCTCGAACGCGGCCTGCGCGGGGTCGTCGTCGAGCACGACGTCGATGGACAGCGGGGCGTCTCCGAGCTCGGCCGACATCGCCAGCACGCGCTTCAAGAGACGCTCGACGTCGTCGCGGGCGGCGCGGGCGTCGCCGGACGACCCGGGTTCGTCGAGCAGCTCGACCTCGGCGCGGGGGAACGGATCGTCGGGCAGCCATTCGCGCACACGCAGGCGCCGGGTGCCTTCAGTGGCCAGGAGGTACCGGCCGTCGGGCAGCCGCCCGGCGGCGACGATGCGTGCGACCGTCCCAACCGAGAAGCGCGTGTCGCCGCCGCCGACCTCGCTCCCGCGCTCGATGAGCACGACGCCGAACTCGCCGTCGCCGGCGAGGCACGTCTCGGCGAGGGCGCGGTAGCGCGGCTCGAACACGTGTAGCGGCAACTGCGCGTACGGGAACAGCACGTTGCCGAGCGGGAACATGGGAAGTGCGCGTCCGCCTCGCACGAGGGCACGGTACCGCCGACGCGCCGGTCAATTGGCGCGTGACCGCAGCGCGGCGGCATCGCGCTTCACCTGCTCGGCATCGTCGCCTTCGAGCTCCATCGCCACCGCCTCGAGCTCGGCAGCCGCTTGGAGGAAACGGCCGACGCCCCCGAGCAACCCCGCGAGCTGACGCCGCTCGCCCGGGAGGAGCTCGGGAATGCGCAATCGCAGCCGCGCCGCCCACGCGAGTGACGCCGGATCGCGTCGCATGAAGGTCTGCTGGAGGTTGGCCAGCATCCGGCTGAGGATGCTCCGCGTGTCGACGGCGCGTAGCAGATCGACGGTGAACGGCGGTTGGAGCTGCATCTGCTCGTACAGCTCGCGGCAGCCGGCTTCGTCGAGACGACGCCCGCCGTGGAACGGGTCGAACCACACGTCGAGCTCGCCCGCGGGCTGCACGAGGAAGTGGCCGGGCATGCCGACGCCGTAGATGGGCACGCCGAGGCGGCGGCCGACCTCGATCATCACGACCGACAGCGAGATCGGGATGCCCAGACGCCGGGCGAGCACGTCGTCGAGATAGGAGTTGCGCGGGTCGGCGTAGTCGACGGTGTTGCCGGCGAGCCCGCCTTCGCCGAACAGCGCGCCCGCGATGTCTTCGGCGGTGGCCCCGGAGACGGCGTCGGCCAACTGGTCGAGCTCGGCGAGGGGTCCGGCGATGTCGAGATCGGGGTGAGCGTGCTTGGCGATGAGGACGGCGGTCTCGTCGAGCGGGACCTCGTCCGGCGGCCGGCGCACGAGCTCGGTGAAGCGCTCGGTCGCGTCCACATTCCTCCCGTCGACTTCTCTGGCACCGCCGCGGCGGCCGAAAGTACCGCCCGCGAGAAGCGGGGCGGTCGCCCGTACACTGCGCGCATGGCAGGTGGCAATGCCACAGCGCTCTCCGACGGTCTGCACGACACGGTGTCGACGCGGTTGCGGCGCGCCAACCAGCGGGTGACCGCCAACCGCAAGGCGATCGTCGACGCGTTGTCGGCCTCGCCCCGTCCGATGACGATCCCCGAGCTCCTCGACTCGCCCGCGGGCCGGGGCCTGGCGCAGAGCTCGGTCTACCGGAACCTCGTCGTGCTCGAGCAGGCCGGCCTCGTCCATCGCATCGTCACCGACGGCGAGTTCGCCCGCTTCGAGCTGGCCGAGGACCTCACCGAGCACCACCATCACCTCATCTGCGCGAACTGCGGGCTGGTCGAGGACGTGCCGGCATCCGCCGGGCTCGAGCAGTCCGTGCACACGGCGGCCAACCAGATCGCCCGCTCGACGGGCTTCCACACACAGCGCCACCGCGTGGATCTGGTGGGGCTCTGCGCGCGCTGCGCGTAACGAACGAGCGCCCTGCGCCCGCCTGGTCGACGAGCGCGGTTGGTTTCACCACTCCACCTCGGCACAGCCGGTGTGGTCGTCCGGCTCGACCTGGAGCGTGGCGTGCGCGATGGCGTAGCGCTCACGGAGCACGTCGCGCGCCCGGTCGAGCACCCCGTGCGCGTCGGTCCCGGCTGTGACCATGAGGTGCGCGCTGGCGACGTCCATCTCGGAGGTCAAGGTCCAGACGTGGAGGTCGTGCACGTCGACGACACCGGGCACGGCGGCGAGGTCGGTCTGGAGGCGATCGACGTCGAATCCGGCCGGCGCAGCCTGGATCAGGATGCGGAGGGCGCTGGACGCGAGCCGCCAGGCTCGGGGCACGATCCACAGGCCGATGGCGACGGCGACGAGGGCGTCGATCGGCTCCCAGTCCGTCGCGGCGATGACGACGCCGGCGACGATCACGCCCAGGGACGCCGCCGAGTCGGCGAGCACGTCGAGGTAGGCGCCCTCGACGTTCAGGCTCCGGCCGGCGCCGCTGCGCAGCAGCACGACCGAGGCGACGTTGACGAGCAGGCCCAGGACGGCCACCACGAGCATCGGCCCCGCTTCGACGGTCGGCTCCGAATCGAGGCGCAGCACCGCCTCCACGAGGACGTACCCGGTGACCACGAAGAGGAAGACGGCGTTGGCGAGCGCGGCGAGGATCTCGAGCCGGTACAGCCCGAACGTGCGCGACCGGTCGCCGCCGGCGCGGTCGGCGAGGCGGATCGCCGCCAGCGCCATGCCGATGCCGACGGCGTCGGTGAGCAGGTGGGCGGCGTCCGACAGCAGCGCCAGCGACCCGGCGAGGAACGCGGTGACCGCTTCGACGACAAGGAAGGCCGCCGCGAGCACGAACGCGACGCGGAGGCGCCCGGCGTAGCGCGCCCCTGCCCGCCCCATCGGCGCTCCGTGGGTGTGGCCATCCCCGTGACTGTGCGTCACGGGGTCGATGGTACGAGCGTTACGGGCAGCCGAGCGCGGTTGCGATCTTGCCGAGATTGGCGTCCATGAGCGTGAAGTAGTCGGCCTTGTCGTCGCGCTCTCGCTTCGTGAGGCCCTCGAGCGGGCTGAGCACCTCGGTGCGCAATCCTCCTGCCTCACGAGCGAGGGCGCGCGCGATGCGCGGGGAGACCGTTTCCTCGGTGAACACCGTCGTGACGCCCTGGTCGCGGGCGAGCTCGGCGAGCTCACCGAGGCGCGCCGGGTCAGGCTCGGCGTCGGGCGACAGGCCGGCGACCCCCTCTTGACGGAGGCCGTAGCGGTTCGCGACGTAGCCGAACGCCTCGTGCGACGTGACGAGCAGGTCGCGGGCGCAACCGGTCAGGCGATCGCGGTAACGCGTGTCGAGCGCGGCGAGCTGGTCCTGGAGCCCGCGCGCGTTCCGTTCGTAGGTGGCGGCGGCGTTCGGGTCGGCGGCGGCGAGGCCGCGCTCCACTTCGCCGACGACCTGCGACATGAGCACCGGATCCAGCCACACGTGCGGGTCGAGGCCGCCGTCTTTCCCTTCCGCGGCGACCTTCTTCCCCTTGGCGTCGACGAGCTTGGGCAACAGCTCGACGGTCGCTCCGTCGCGCCGGTCGGCTGCCTTCTCGACTGCCGGCTGAAAGCCGTTCCCGAGCACGAACGCGACCTTCGCGTCGAGCAGCCGGTCGAGCTGCTCCGAGTTCAGCTCGATGTCGTGAGGTTCAGCGCCGACTGGGGTGAGGTTCGCGACGTCGACACGCTTCCCACCCACCTTCTGGGCCGCGAACGCGACGGGATAGAACGCGGCCGCCACGCTCACCTTGCCGCGGGACGCACCTGCCGGTTCGACACCGAACGCCGTGGCCGCGACGACGGCGACCGTGAGCAGGAGCATGAGGCAGCGCCGCATAATGAGAACGAGTCTTATCACACTCAGGCCTAGGATGGGAATCGATCTCATATGAAGACCTCGGTTGCCAACCCCGTCCTGTCCGCCGAAGGCGTCTCCTTCGCCTTCGGCGCCCATCCCGTCCTCGACGACGTCGCGCTCGAGATCCGCCCCGGTGAGTTCACGGCCCTGGTCGGCCCGAACGGCGCCGGGAAGTCGACGCTGCTGCGCATCGCGCTGGGGCTGCTGGCGCCCCAAGCAGGCCGGGTGGAGCTGTTCGGCGCCTCGCCGCGGCATCTCCACGACCGCTGGCGCCTGGGATACGTGCCGCAGCGCCCGCGCCTGGCGCCCGACCTGCCGGCGACGGTCGAGGAGGTCGTCGCCGCCGGCCGGCTGGCCAAGCAGGGGTGGTGGCGCCGGGCGCGACCGGTCGACCGGGACGCGGTGGGTCACGCTCTCGAGTCGGTTGCCCTCGAAGGGCTGCGCAAGCAGCGCGTCGTCGAGCTATCGGGCGGACAACAGCAGCGCGTCCTGATCGCCAAGGCGCTGGCCACCGAGCCCGAACTCCTCATCCTCGACGAGCCGATCTCCGGCATCGACGCGCAGGCGCAGCGACTGTTCCGCGACTCGCTCGTGCACCTGCTGTGTGAGCACGGCGCTGCGGTGCTGCTCGTGTCGCACGAGCTCGGCGCGGTGGCCGACGATCTCGACCGCGTCGTGGTGTTGCGGCGACGCGTGCTGTTCGACGGGAAGCCGGGCGACCTCGCGGCCACCGGTGTCAGCCTCGGCGTGCACCGCGACGACCTGCCCGCGTGGCTGGAGGAGCTCTCCGAGAACGGCGGGACGTGATGCCCGGGACGCCGTGGCCGCTGCCGTGGCCCTTCGACACCACCTACATGCAGCTGGCGTTGATCGCAGGGCTCGCGGTCGGCGCGTCGGCGCCGCTCATCGGGACGTTCCTCGTGCAGAAGCGTCTGTCGTTGCTCGGGGACGGGATCGGCCACGTCGCCGTCGCCGGGATCGGCGCGGGCCTGCTGTTCGGCACTTCGCCGACGTGGACGGCGTTGGTCGTGGCGGTCGCCGCCGCGCTGGCCCTCGAGTGGTTGCGCTCCCATGGCCGCACATCCGGCGACCTGGCGCTGGCATTGTTCTTCTACGGCGGGATCGCCGCCGGAGTCGTGCTGGCCGGACGCTCCGCCACCAACACCAACCTGCAGCCCTACCTGTTCGGCTCGATCCTCACCGTGACCGAGAACGACGTCTATACGGTCGTCGCGCTGGGCGTATCGATCATCGTGGCGATCGCGCTCACCCGGCGAGCGTTGTTGGCGGTCGTTCTGGACGAGGAAGCGGCCCAGGTCGCCGGCATTCCCGTCGGCGCGCTGAATGCGCTCCTCGCCGCGCTGACCGCGGTCACGGTGGCAGCGGCGATGCGCGTCACCGGGGTGCTCCTCGTCGCGGCGCTCATGGTGTTACCGGTCGCCACGAGCCGGGTCGTGGCGCGGTCGTTCCGCACCACGACACTCGGTGCGGGCGCCGTCGGCATGGTCGCCGTCGTGCTCGGCTTGGCCGCGGCCCGGCAGTGGGCGCTCGCGGCCGGAGGCGCGATCGTGCTCGTCGCGGTGGCTCTGTTCGCCGCCGCGTCGATCGCGGCGTCCTTCCGTCGCGGCCGCGCCCCGGACGACGCCGGATCCCTGCTCTCCGGGCCCGGCTGACACAACTGCGACCGAGGACGCGGGCGGAGCCGCAACGGGACCGAGGTGTACGGTCCCGGCCGTGCGTCTCCAGGGGGAGATCGCGCTCGTCACCGGCTCCACCTCCGGGATCGGGAAAGCGATCGCGCAGGCATTCGCCGCCGAAGGAGCCCGCGTCCTCGTGACCGGCCGCGATGCAGAGCGCGGCGCCGCTGCAGTCGCCGCGATCACCGGCGCTGGGGGTGACGCCGCGTTCCACCCGGCCGAGCTGTCCGACGAGGCGGCGTGCGCCCAGCTCGTCTCCGCCCCCGTCGAGCAGTTCGGCGGCCTCACCGTGCTCGTGAACAACGCGGTGGGGTCGACCGTCGACGAGACGGACGGCCCCGTCGCGCAGATGACGACGTCGAGCTGGGAAGCGACCCTGCGGGTCAACCTCACCGCGCCGATGTGGCTGGCGCGCGCCGCGATCCCGCACATGATCGAGGCGGGGCACGGGTCGATCGTCAACATCTCGTCGCGCGCCGCCGAGCGGGCCAGCCCGGGGCTCGCCGCGTACATCGCCAGCAAGGGCGGCCTCAACGCGCTCACGCGTTCGATCGCGGTCGACTACGCCGAGCGCGGCGTTCGGTGCAACACGATCAGCCCGGGCTACGTGCTCAACGAGCGGCGCGACGCCGACCTCTCCGACGCGCGCCGTACCCGCCTCGAGGGCATGCACCTGACGCGGCTCGGGGAGGCGAGCGACGTCGCGCTCGCAGCGGTGTACCTCGCCAGCCGCGAGTCCGAGTTCGTCACCGGCGTCAACCTCCCGCTCGACGGCGGCGGCAGCGCCGCTCGCGGCCTGACGCTCGGCTGACAGGCGCCGTGCATCCGCGGGTCTCGCTCAGCGCCATCTCGACCTTCTCCTGGGAGCTCGACGCCGACGTCGGGTTCTACGCCGACGCCGGCATCACCAACGTCGGGATCTCGGTGGCGAAGCTCGAGCGGTTCGGATGGCAGGAGGGCACACGCCGGGTCGTCGACGCCGGACTCCGGGTGACGAACCTCATCGGGCTCGGCCCGTTCCACCTCGCCGAGCCGCCGAGGTGGGACGCACAACGCGACCGTGTCGTGCGCGCCCTCGACACCGCGACCGAGGTGGGCGCCGAGTGCCTCGTGTTCACCACCGGGCCGGCCGGCCCGCTCCCATGGGAGGAGGCGGCCGACGCGCTCGAGGCGGCGCTGGCGCCCGTGTTGCCCGAGGCCCGCTCCCGCGGAGTCCCGTTCGCGATCGAGCACACGAACTCCCTGCGCGTAGACGTCGGGTTCGTGCACACGCTGGCCGACGCGATCGACCTCGCCCGCCGGCTCGATGCCGGCGTGTGCATGGAGATCAACTCGTGCTGGGCGGAGCGCGGCCTCGCCGACACGATCACCGCCGGCGCGGACCGCTTGCGCCTCGTGCAGGTCAGCGACTTCGCGGTCGGGACCCTGTCGACGCCCAACCGCCTCGTCCCCGGCGACGGCGACATCCCCCTCGAACGCATTCTCCGCCAGGTCCTGGCCGCGGGCTACGAGGGCTGCTTCGACCTCGAGCTCATCGGTCCCCGCATCGACGAGGAGGGGTACGGCTCGGCGTGCCGGCGCAGCGTCGACTGGCTCGCCGAGATGCTCGACGCGCTCGGCGCGTAACCCTTGCGGTCGAGCCGGCGTCGGAGTAGACGATTCCGGTTACCGGAGCTCGGGGCTTCGGCCGAGAGAAGGGCAGGTACATGGCAGCAACATCGATGAGCGGCACGCGTAGCGGGCGGCGCTGGGGCGGCATCAGCGGCATCGCCTTTGCCGTCCTGTTCGTCGTCGGGTTCCTGTTGAGCGCGGACACGCCCGACGGCGACGAGTCCAACGCCGAGTGGCGGCGGCACTTCCTCGACAGCGGGAACCGACGGACTCTCGTCATCGGAGCGTTGGTGTTGGGACTCGCCGTGCTCGCATTTCTGCGCTGTTCCTCGGGGTTTTGCGGGAGCGCCTTCGCAACGCGTCGGTGGGTGGAGAGTGGATCGCGACGGTCGCGTTCGCGAGCGGGATCGCGTTCGTCGCAATGGTCGCCGCGTTCGCCCTCGGACAAGGGTCCGTCGCGGCCGGTGTCCAGTTCGGCGACAACCCGGTGCCCCGAGACGCGGACATCATGCGCACCTTCACGAGTCTCGGGTTCGGCGCGCTGCTCGTGTTCGGAGCGGCGTCGGCGGGCCTTCTCGTCCTGACGACGTCTGTCGCGGGGGGCAGGGCGGGGCTGCTGTCGCGTTGGCTCGTGGTGACCGGATACGTCGTCGGGGTCATCGTGATCGTCGGAGGCTTGATCTTCTTCCCGATCGCGCTGTTCGTGCTCTGGGTGCTCGCCGTGAGCATCGTCATGCTCCGTGGCTCGACCGTGCCCGCGTAGCGAGCCGCTCACGCCAACCACCGCACGGGGCCGAGGTGGTAGTGGCAGCGAGCGAGGAGCCGCTCCTCGCCCGCCGGCCACGTCGTGACGCGCAACTCCGTGTGCGTCAGGTCCGCTGACGGCTCGAGCCGCAGCCATGCCAGCGGCGCGTCGGCGGTCGCCCGGCGGCCGGCGGACGCCAGCACCGTCTCGGCCGTGACGCGCTCGTCGTCCGCGAGGTACTGCCACACGATCGAGTGGAACACGACGGTGGCGAGGTCGGGGGCGGGCTCGGCGAGCTGGCGCGTGAGCCAGTTCGGGATGTCGGCGCGGTCGATCGCGA
>DATFPZ010000035.1:0-2549 GCA_035264545.1 Acidimicrobiia bacterium | reverse complement strand
CCCACCGGATGCGACGCCATCTTGATCACGCGCTGCGTGGTCGCGACGGACGCGTCGGTCATGCAGTCTCCTCGGGGAGCTCGATCCGGGCCAGCCACAGGCCGGGCGCGTCGAGCTCGGCCGGTGTCGGCAGCATCCGCTCGGCCTCCCACAGCCGGTTCAACCCCATCGGCCCCGCCCGCTCGATGACGCCGCGGCAGAACGCGGCCCCTTGGTCGTAGTGGTGGCGCTCCAGCTTCAACCCGAGCAGGCCCTCGATGAACACCTCGGCTTCGCCCCGCTCCACGCGGTGCCGCTGCATCGCCTCGTGGATCTGGCGGAACGACGGGATGAGCTTCTCGCCGATTCGTTCGAGCACCGAGTCTGCGTAGCCCTCGAGCACCGCGGTGAGCAGCTGGAGCTGCCGGCGCGGCTCGTCCTGGCGGGGCGAGTGCATCGCGCCGAGCAGGGCGTCCGGATCCTCGGCGATCGAGCCCAAGGTCGACGGGTCGTTGGGATCGACCGCCCCGAACCGGTCCTCGAGCGCGTTCGGGTCCACCTCGTAGGCAGACACGTACTCGGTCGACAACCGCACGAGCCTGTCGCGCACCCACGGCACCGAACGCTCGGCGGCGTGCACGACCTCGTGCACCGCGATGTAGAAGCGGAGATCCGCCCGTTCGAGTGACCACGCCTCTTCGAACGCGTCGATGTTCTGGACGACGAAGCAGAGGCTCGGCTCGTCGCTCGTAGGGAGGGGCAGGTCGTAACGCCCGAGCGCGTGCTGCGCCAGGTAGCCGATCATCGATCCCGCCTGCATCCCGAGCAGCGCCGGCGCCAGCATCTGCATCATCCCGCCGAGCATCTCGGGCCCGAACGGGCCCCCGCCGGCGGCGCCGGGGGATCCCGGCTCGGATTCGATCTCACCCGGCTCGGGTCCTGCCTCCCGCATCACCTGTCCGAGTGTGGTCGCGAGCGCCTCGAGCACCGGACGCAGCGCGTCCAGGTGGAGGGCGGCCCAGCCTTGGGGTCCCAGCGTGCGGAGCGGCGCCGCCGCGAACGTTGCCGACAGGTCGGTCTCGGCGACCACGTTCGTCTGCGCGGCGCGCGCCAGCTCGTCGAGCTGCTCGTGCGCGGCGGGATCGATTGGACGCTCGGTGCCACCTTCGACCGCGACCCACGCCGCGATCTGCCGCGCCACGTCCCAGTTGATCGGACCCTGCGACTGCAGCATGCGCATGAGCTGGGCGAGGTCGAATCCGCCGCCCCCGAACGGCATCCCCGGAAGGCCGGATGCCGATTGCGGCTCCGGCTCGTCGCGCTTGTCGGGTTTGCCGGGCTCGTCGGGGTCGCCAGGTTGAGGCCGGTCCGTCACGCGGCCAGTCTATGGACGTGGTTGCGATAGCCGTCACCGGCGCGTCCGGCCTCGTGGGGCAGAGGTTGCTCCCGCGGTTGGCCGAACAAGAGCGGGTGACGCGCCTGATCGGCCTCGACGTTCGCGATCCGCGGCGCCGCGTCCGGAACCTCGAGTTCCACCGGGTCGACATCGGTGGCGCCGAGCTCAAGCCGCTGCTCGAGGCGGCCGACGTGCTCGTCCACCTGGCCACGGTCGTCGACCCGATTCCCGACGAGGCGCTCATGGCGCGCGTGAACGTCGAGGGCACCCGGCGCGTCCTCGACGCCGCCGCCGCCGTCGGCGTGCGGAAGGTCATCCGTGTGTCGAGCGCGGCCGTTTACGGGGCGTGGCCCAACAACTCCGTGCCGCTGACCGAGGACGCGACCCTGCGGCCCAACCCCGGCTTTGCACCCGCCGTCCACGCCGCCGAGATCGAGCGCCTCCTGGGCGACTGGCGCGAGGCGCACCCCGCGGTCACGGTCACGACCCTGCGCTCGGCGCCCGTGCTCGGCGCCGGCGCCGAGCGGCTCCCGTCGCGTCTGCTGCTGGGGCGGCCGCCGCTACGCGTCCGGGGCGCCGCCCCGCCCGTGCAGGTGGTCCACGTCGACGACCTAGTAGCCGCGCTGCTGCTCGCGGTGGGAGACGACCTCCCGGGCACCTACAACGTCGCCGCCGACGGGTGGCTGGGCGCCGACGACGCCCGGGCGCTGCTGCCCCGGTCACTGCTGCCCGCGCTGCCGGCCGAGCTCCTCGAGCGGGTGCTGGCGCGCCTGTGGGCGAGCGGATTGGGCGACGTCCCGCCGAACGTCGTGCCTTACCTCGTCCACCCGTGGGTGGTCGCCAACGACCGTCTCCGCGCGGCCGGCTGGCGCCCGCGCCACACCAACGAAGAAGCCATCATCGAGGGCCTCGACTCGCTTCCCTCCCCGAGATACGGGCGTGCGCTCCTTCTCGCCGCCGCTGGAGCGGCCGCGGCCGGAGTCGTCGCAGGACTCGGGTGGCGCCGGCGTGCACGGAGGCGTCGCGGCTGAACGTTAGGGACTACGCGCCAGCCGGGGTGAGGTTCGCGCGGCGCCACGCGTCCCACTCGTCGGTGAAGTAGCGCACGCGGGTCTTCTTGTACTCCTTGATGGACCACAGAAGCGCGTAGTCGTCTACGCCGATCTCCGCCTGG
>DATFPZ010000034.1:0-5599 GCA_035264545.1 Acidimicrobiia bacterium | reverse complement strand
CGACGCGTCCGATGTGGTCGGCGTGGCCCCTGCTACGCCGGTCGGTGTGACCCGCTTACTCGGCTGGGTCACAGACGTTCGTGCCCTGAACGCCGGTGCAACGATTCATCTCGCTATCAACCGGGCGCCACGCGACGCGTTTCGGAAGGCTGAGCTCGAACAGGAGATCCGCAGGACGTTCGAGCCCGCGAGTCTCGTGTTCCTGCCGCACGATCCTCGGGTCGACACTGCGGCCTGGTCCGGAACACTCGTCGCGTACGGGCCGTATGCGAAGGCAGTCGCGGAGCTCGCGACGAGGTTGGCGCCGCTCTCGCCATCCGCAGGGCGGCGCCGGGGCGGCTCGGGGAAGCGCCGAGGACGCGTGCCCGTCGTGGCGCGATGACCGTCCGCGCCGACGCCTACGACGGCATCCGCCGTGATGCGCTCGTCCGTATCGAGCGACGGCGGCTCCGGCCCGAGGGTGACCTCGACGAAGTGCAGTCCGAGGTGCATCGCGCCGTTGACGAGTATCAGCGCCGCGCTCATCTCGGTGACGAGATTCCTCTCAGCGACCCGGGCGAGATGATCGGCCGGATCTTGCGGTCGATCACCGACTTCGGACCGTTGACGGAGCTGATTGCCCGCCCCGACGTCGAGGAGATCTTCTTCGAGGGTCCGCGCGTGTCGTATCTCGACTCGTCGGGCCGGTTGCGCGGCCTGACGACGCCGACCGGCGAGGAGGAGAACCGGCAGATCGTCGAACGGCTGCTCGCACCTACGGATCGGCAGCTCAACACGAAGCATCCGATCGTCCAGGCCCGGGTCCTGCAAGGAAGCGCCCGGCTGACGGCGGCGATTCCACCCGTCGGTGACCGATTGTCGGCGACGCTGCGGAGATACACGGTCCGGAACGTCACACTCGGAAGTCTCGTCGACTTGGACTCGGTCAGCCCGGAAGCCGCCGACTTCCTCTGGGCGATGATGCAGGTGCGCAGCCGGTTGGCGATCTCGGGCGAGCCCGGAGCGGGAAAGACCACCATGGCGGCTGCCCTCATCGCAGCGGAGCCCGCGAGTCATTGCGTCCGCTGCTGCGAGGAGATCCGCGAGATCGCGGTGCCGGTCACGCACGGCTCGTACTACGAGGTCCGACCGCCGGCGCTCGACGGGACGGGCGAGATCAGCCTGCGGGACCTCGTCAAGTTCGTGCTCGCGATGCGACCCGACCGCATTGTCGTCGGTGAGGTGCGTGGCGCCGAAGCCTTCGAGCTGAGCCGGGCGGTCAACGCGGGCTGCGGCTTTCTCTGCACGATCCATGCGAACAACGCGACCGAGGCGCTGCACGCCCTCGTGAACGCCGCTCTGATGGCGGGCGAGAACGTCACCGAGCGCATCGTCCGCAAGGTGTTCTCCCAGTCGCTCGATCTGGTCGTCCATCTGGACCGCGACGACATTCCGCCGAACGACACCGACGGGATCCGCCGTCAGGTCATGGAGATCGTCGCCGTGGTCCCCGCCCTCAGCGAAGACTTCACCGTCGAGCCGATTTTCGTTCGCGAGGCCCTTGGGCGTCCGCTCGAGTGGACAGGGGTCCTCCCGGCGCGTCTCGAGAGCCGCGTCGATCGGTCGTTACCCCGAGGCCTGAGTTTGCGGGCCATCGTCGAGGGCGCCGCGGTGCCACGATGACCCTGCTCGCCGGGCTGGCCGTCGGCGTCTTCGTGTACCTCTTGATCGGGTACGCGACCGGCTACACGCCCGAGATCAAGATCCGGCGGTTCCGTCGCCGAGCGCAGATCAGCAACCGCCAACTCTGGCTGAATCAGGCAGGGGTGGCGGTCACGCCCCGGCAATTCGTCGCGGGATCAGCCGCCGTCGGCGCGGTCGCGTTCGTCGCCATCGTGGCCGTGACCGGCGCGCCGTTGGTTGCGCTGGTTCCCGCTGCCGGCGTTGCAGCACTGCCGCGCGCGTACTTCGCCCGCCGGCGGACGGCTCATCTGCGACAAGTGCAGGCGGCATGGCCCGACGGGCTCCGCGACGTCATTGCTTCGATCGCGGCAGGGCGCTCGTTGTCGCAAGCGCTCAACGCGCTCGCGGCATCCGGACCGGCACCGCTCCAGGACGCGTTTACGCGCTTTCCGATGCTGTCGCGCATGTTGGGGACCGTCCCGGCCCTCGAGGTCATCAAGGAGGAGCTCGCCGATCCCACGAGCGATCGGGTGATCGAGGTGCTGGTGATCGCGCACGAGCGAGGCGGACAGATCGTGCGGGACATCCTCGAGGACCTCGTCGCATCGACGACTCGTGACCTGAAGCTGCTGGAAGAGGTCGAGACCGAGGGCTTGGAGATGAAGATCAACGCCCGAGCCGTGCTCGTGCTCCCGTGGCTCGTGCTGGTCGCTCTCACGATCCGAGAGGGACCGTTCCGCGATTTCTACCGGTCGACGGGAGGGCTCGTCGTCGTACTCATTGCAGGTTTCCTCAGTGTTGTCGGCGGATTCTTCATCGCGCGGCTGGCGAGCACGCGCGCCGAACAGCGAGTGTTCGGGTCCAGCGCGACGGTTGCTACGAGAGACCGCGCGTGAGCACCGGAGTCCTCGTGCTCGGAGGGATGTCCGCCGCGCTGCTCTGCGCCGGCGTCGCCGGTCTCGTGGTCAAGCCGACGCCACGACTTGCCGGTCGGGTAAGGCCCTACACCATCGTCGCTCGCGCCGATTTGGGGCGCAGCGCAGATGTGCTGGGCGTGGCGCAACAAATCGCGCCGGCGCGCGGGGGGCATCGTGAGTCTGTTGTTCTGGCCGCCGCTGCGCGCGCTCGCGGCACGGATCGGTCGACTGGTCGAAACCCGCGGTGACGAGCATTTGCGTCTCAAGCTGCGACAGGCCGGATTCCACGATCTGACCACCGAGGAGTATCGAATCCGCGCCCTTGGTCAGGCGGCGCTGTTCTGCGCCGCCGGCGGGGCGATCGGCATCGCGGTTCGGTCACCGTTGCTCACGCTCGTGCTCACCGTGTGCGGCCTCGTGTACGGGTCGACGCGGTGGAAAGGCCGCATCGACCGGGCCATCGAAGATCGCCGTGACCGCTTACGGCTCGAGCTCTACACGGTCAACCAGCTGCTCGCCATCCATCTGCGAACGGGCGCGGGGCCGGTGCAAGCGACACAGCGCATTGTCGATCGCGGGACCGGCGCCATGGTCGAGGAGCTCGACGCCGTGTTGACGTGGGTGCGCAGTGGCGTCTCGGAGCCGGATGCCTTCCGCCGTGCCGGCGAGCTGACACCCGAGCCGAGTGTTGCTCGTACGTACAAGTTGTTCGCCACGGGGGCAGAGCGCGGCGTTGATCTGGGGGGCGCGCTGCGAGCGTTGAGCGAGGATCTCCGCGACGCGCGTCGCGAGGATCTGCGTCGTGTGGCGACGAAGCGCCGCGCCGCGATGCTCGTGCCGACCATCGCGATCCTCGCCCCGATCATGCTCCTGTTCATCGCCGCTCCGCTCCCGTCGGTCATCTTCGGGAGCCGTTGATCGATCAAACGTGCACGCAGACACGAAGGGAGACGAAGGGTGGGTCCGAAGTCGTGGTGGATCGGCTTGGCGGCGCGGGTGGGCTCGGCCGCCCGGTCGGAAGATGGGATGACAACGGCCGAGTTGCTGGGCAACGCCGCACTCGGCATCGCAGCGCTCGTCGCGATCTGGGCGGTCCTCCAAGCGCTCGGGCTCGACATCGTGAACTGGATCCGAGGGCAACTGGGGGTCTGAGCGTGGCCGACGGCGACCAGCGGTGCGGTGAGGAAGGCATGACAACCGTGCAGTACGTCGCCGCGACGGCCTTCTCGCTGATCGTCTTCGTGATGATGGCGAACTTCATCGTGTTCCTGTACGCGCGCGGCGTCGTACGGTCCGCCGTCGACGAGGGCGCGCGGGCGGGAGGCCGCTTCGGCGCAACGACCGGCGAGTGCGAATCGCGTGCCCGCGATGTCCTCGGTGACCTACTCGCCGGCCGCCTCGGCAGCGATGTCAGCGTTCAGTGCGCGAGCGCCAACGCGGACGAGATGCACGCGACGGTCCACGTCACGTTGCACGGATGGCTGCCTGGGTTGGTACCCGACTGGACGTTCAGCCTGGACGCTCGGTCGGCAAAGGAGCACCCGTGACGGTGCGCAACCCTGGCCGGTCTCCCGAAGGCGGCTACGTCGCGGCAGAGCTCGCGCTCGGCATCGGCCTGCTCGTGTTTCCAGTCGCGCTGCTCGTCCTGACGCTGCCGACGTGGTCGGAGCGCCAGACGACCGCGCGCTCGATCGCCCGAGAGGTGTCACGGGTTGTCGCCGTTGCGGGCGTCTGCGATCGCGGGCGCGCCGTCGAGACCGGTAATGACATGGCGCGGAACCTCGGGCTCTCGCCCAGTGACGTTGACGTGCAACTCGACTGTGCGCCGGGCGGGCGGCTCCCACGCGGCGGCAGCGTGCGTGCTTCGGTGACAATCGCCGTTCCGGCCGTGACGTTTCCAGGAATCGGCAGCGTCGGAGCTTGGAGCTGGACGGCCCATCACAGCGAGCCGGTCGACCAGTACCGGAGCGTCGAATGACGCGGCGGCGTCCTAACCTGGGAGGGCGCCGCGAGTCGGGCACGATCACGTTGTGGATGCTCGGGCTGTGCCTCATGCTGTTCCTCCTCGGAGGAATCAGCCTCGACCTGTGGCGCGCCTTCTCGGAGCGACGGTCGCTGGCCGCCGCCGCCGACGCGGCAGCGGTCGCCGGAGCCTCGGCTCTCGACGAGGCCGCGTACCGGAGCAGCGGCGCAGTCCGTCTCGTGCCGGCAGATGCCCAACGCCGGGCGCAGGCATCGCTCGCGGATCAGCTGGACCGGCGGGCGCTTCGCGACGCCCGCGTCGAGGCGACCGAGGACACGGTGATGGTGACCGTCGGCGGCTCGGTCGACTTCTCGCTGCTTCAGGTCGTCGCGCCCGGCGACGAGTTCGTCATCACAGTGCACGCCACCGCCCGCCCGCAGGCTTCCCCCTGACCCGAACCGGAAAGTTGACACCCGTGTCAGGGAACGGGTAACTCAATACCTATGGCCGAGCAGAAGCTGTTCTTCGACGACATCAAAGAGGGCGACACGGGGCCCGAGTTCTCCCACGAGCTCACCCGGACCGATCTCGTGATGTACGCGGGGGCGTCGGGGGACTTCAACCCGATGCACCACGACGAGGTGAAGGCCAAGGACTCGGGGCTGCCGAGCGTGTTCGGGCACGGCATGTTCACGGCCGGGATCCTGGGCAAGGCTCTCACCGACTTCGTCGGCGTCGGCAACCTGCGTGAGTACAAGGTTCGCTTCACCAAGCAGACCTGGCCGGGTGAGACGCTCACCACCAAGGTCACCGTGCAGAAGAAGTACGAGGAGCACGGCGAGCACCGCGTCGACCTCCATTGCGAGGTCGTGAACGAGGGCGGCGAGGCGAAGATCAGCGGCGTTGCCGTCGCCGCGCTCCCGACCCGCGGCTGATGGCGCGGGAGGGCCCGCGCTTCGACCTGCCGGCCCCGGACCCCGAGACACAGCCCTTCTGGGACGCCGCCCGGTCCGGGACGCTCCTCATCCGCCGATGCGGCGACTGCGGCCGCTTCCAC
>DATFPZ010000033.1:0-8785 GCA_035264545.1 Acidimicrobiia bacterium | reverse complement strand
ACGAGCATCAGATGGTGCTCGAGCTGCGACCGGCACACGACCCGACCAAGGCGTACGGCTTCGTCGGCGTGGTCATCAGCGTCGAAGACCTCTCGGCGTCGGTGTGGCTGTGGCACCAAGACGGCGACCGGTGGGCGGTCGAGAAAGCCATCACGATTCCGGCGGAACCCGCTGACCCCGACGAGCTGCCGCCGGCGCTCAAGCCGTTCTCCGCGGTCCCGCCGCTCATCTCGGACATCGACCTGTCCGTTGACGACCGCTGGCTGTACGTCTCGTGCTGGGCCACAGGGGAGCTCAAGCTGTACGACGTGACCGACCCGTTCAACCCCCGGGAGACCGGATCGGTGCGCCTCGGCGGCATCGTCCGACGGGAGTCGCACCCGGCCGCACCCGAGCTTCGGCTTTCGGGCGCGCCGCAGATGGTCGAGATCAGCCGCGACGGCAAGCGTGTCTTCGCCACGAACTCGCTGTACGCCGCATGGGACGACATGTTCTATCCCGACGGCGTCGGTGCATGGTTGGCGAAGTTCGACGCCGACATCGACGGCGGTGGGCTCAGCGCCGACCCAGGCTTCTTCCCGCACGGTGACGACTTCCGCGGCATGCGCGTGCACCAGACGCGGCTGCAAGGTGGCGACGCGTCGAGCGACTCCTATTGCTTCACGAGCTGACGATGACGGAAGGTGAATGAAGGCAGTCGGGTCACGAGGGGGGTGGTGCAGTTGCGAATCGCGATGACCGTGAACGGCGCTCACCAGGAGCACGACGTCGAACCACGCACGCTGCTCGTCCAGTACCTCCGGGAAGCCACCCGGCTCACCGGGACCAAAGTCGGTTGCGACACCTCTTCGTGCGGGGCCTGCACGGTGCTCGTGGACGGTGAGTCGGTGAAGTCGTGCACGATGCTCGCAGCCCAGGCCGACAGCCGAAGCGTCACGACGATCGAGGGCCTGGCCACGAACGGGCACTTCCACCCCGTGCAAGCTGCGTTCCAGGAGCACCACGGCCTGCAATGCGGCTTCTGCACTGCCGGCATGGTCATGGCCGCGGTGTCCTTGCTCGACGAGATCCCCAACCCCACCGAGGCGGACATTCGTATGGGCCTCGAGGGCAACCTCTGCCGTTGCACCGGCTACCACAACATCGTGAAGGCGGTGCTGGCGGCGGCCGAGAGCAGCAAAGCGGGTGTGTCATGACTGCCGTCGTGGGAAGCCGCAAGCTTCGCCGCGAGGACCCGGCCCTGCTCACCGGCGAAGCCCGATTCGTCGACGACCTCGTCGTGCCGGGTGCCTTGCACGCCAAGGTCGTCCGCAGCCCCTACGCGCACGCCCGGATCCGCTCGATCGACACGACCGAGGCGCAAGCGATGCCCGGGGTTGTCGCCGTGTTCACCGGCGCCGACCTGCGCGACGACTGGGCCAATCCGCTTCCCTGCGCGTGGCCGGTCACCGACGACATGAAGAGCCCTGAGCACTGGCCGCTGGCGATCGACGAAGCCTGTTTCGTCGGTGAGGGAGTGGTGGTCGTGGTGGCCGAGACGCGGGAACAGGCCCGCGACGCCATGGAAGCGGTCGTCGTCGACTACGACGAGCTGTCGGTCGTGCTCGATCTGGAAGAAGGCGCGAGCGACTCGGCGCTCGTGCACGATTCGCTCGGCACCAACAGGAGCTACACGTGGAGCCTCGTTCCGGACGCGGCGGCCGTCGACCGCGCGTTCGCCGACGCGCAGCACACGATCAAGGAGCGCTACGTCCAGCAGCGACTCATCCCGATGGCCATTGAGCCTCGCGGTGTGTGCGTGATGCCCGAGCCCTTCGGTGGTGACTTCACGATCTATTCCGCCTCGCAGATCCCGCACATTCTCAAGGTGATGCTCGGGATCACGCTCGGCCTCCCTGAGCACAAGCTGCGGGTCGTCGCGCCGTCGGTCGGCGGTGGCTTCGGATCCAAGCTCAATGTGTACGCCGAGGAGGCGCTCTGTCTGGCGCTGGCCAACCGCCTCAAGCGACCGGTCCGCTGGAACGAGGAACGCACCGAGAACGCCCAAGCCACAACCCACGGCCGGGCCATGATCCAGGAGATCGAGCTGGCGGCGGAGGCCGACGGCAAGGTCACCGCCGTTCGGGCGAACCTGCTCGCCGACATGGGCGCGTATCTCCAGCTCGTCACGCCGGGAATCCCGCTGCTGGGGGCGTTCCTGTACCACGGCGTCTACGACGTCCCGGCATACGCGTTCACGTGCACGGGGGTGTTCACGAATCGAACGCCGACGGACGCGTATCGCGGCGCAGGGCGGCCGGAAGCGACGTACGCGATCGAGCGGGCGATGGACGCGCTGGCCCGCAAGATCGGGATGGACCCAGCGGAAGTCAGGCGCCGGAACTTCATCGCCCCCGAGAAGTTTCCCTACGACTCGGCCGCCGGCCTGACGTTCGACAGCGGCAACTACGCAGAGGCGCTCGAGAAGGCGTTGCGGCTCGTCGACTACGAGGAGCTCCGCAAGGCGCAGGCTGAGCGGCGCAACGAGGGCTCGACGACGCACCTCGGCGTCGGACTGTCGTCGTACGTCGAGATGTGCGGGTTGGCGCCGAGCCGCGTGCTCGCCTCGATGAACTACTCGGCCGGGGGCTGGGAGGCGGCGACGGTCCGGCTGTTGCCCACCGGCAAGGTGCAGGTCGTCACGGGCACCACGCCCCACGGTCAGGGCCACGAGACGTCGTGGTCCATGATCGTTGCCGATCGTCTCGGGGTCGATCCGGACGACGTCGACGTGCTGCATTCCGACACCGCGATCTCGCCGCACGGTATGGACACCTACGGGTCGCGCTCACTGGCGGTCGGCGGCACCGCGGTCTTCATGGCGTGCGAAAAGGTCATCGACAAGGCCAGGGCGATCGCGGCGCACCAGTTCGAGGCGGCCGAAGTGGACCTCGAGTTTGTCGACGGTGAGTTCCGAATCAAGGGTGCGCCTGGCCGTTCGATGCCGCTGGCGCAGGTGGCGTTCGAGGCGTTCACTGCGCACAACCTGCCGGAGCTCGTCGAACCCAGCCTCGAGGCCTCGGTCACTTACGACCCGCCGAACTTCACGTTCCCGTTCGGCACGCACGTAGCTGTGGTCGAGGTCGACGAGGACACCGGTCTCGTGCGACTGGTGCGCTACGCGGCCGTCGACGACTGCGGGAACCAGATCAATCCCTTGATCGTGGAAGGTCAAGTCCAGGGCGGAGTGGTGCAGGGTGTCGCGCAGGCCCTGTTCGAAGAAGCTGTCTACGACGACAACGGACAGTTGCTGACCTCTACGCTTCTCGACTACCTGGTGCCGTCGGCGGCCGAGATGCCCGGCATTGAAACGGCGTCGACGGTGACTCCGAGCCCCACCAACCCGATGGGCGTGAAGGGTGTCGGCGAGGCCGGCACGATCGCAGCGACGCCGGCGGTCATGAACGCGGTCGTCGACGCGCTCGCGCCGCTCCGGGTCACCGAGCTCGACATGCCTGCGTCACCGCAGCGGGTTTGGCAGGCGATCCAGAACGCCAGGAGCGGAGGAGGCGGACGATGATCCCGGCAGCGTTCGACTACGTGCGCGCGGGTTCCGCCGATGAGGCGATCGCCGCGCTGGGCGAGCATGGCGACGACGCCAAGCTGCTTGCCGGAGGCATGTCGCTCCTGCCACTGATGAAGCTGCGGCTCGCCACGCCGGCGGTGCTCGTCGACATCGGTCGAGTGGGCGACCTGTCCTATGTCCGCGACGCCGGCGACCACCTCGCGATCGGGGCCCTCACTCGCCACCGTGACCTCGAGACCAGCGACCTGCTCGCCGAGCAGTGCGGGGTGCTGCGGAAGGTCGCGTCGGAGGTGGGCGACAACCAGGTGCGCCACCGCGGCACGATCGGGGGCTCGGTCGCGCACGGCGACCCGGCGTCGGACCTGCCGGCTGCCCTGCTCGCACTCGATGGGACCCTCGTGGTCCGCGGACCGAACGGTGAACGGACGATCCCGGCGGGGGAGTTCTTCCAAGGCTTCCTCGAGACCGCCCTGGCGCCCGACGAGCTCCTGACCGAGATCCGGGTCCCGAAGATGCCCGGAGCAGGGTTCTCGTACCAGAAGTTTCAACGCCGCGCACAGGACTGGGCCATCGTCGGCGCGTTGGCGATCCGCAACGGTGGTGCTCGGGTGTCGCTCGTCAACATGGGGAGTACGCCCATGCGCGCCACTGAGGTGGAGCAGAGGCTCGCGTCGGGCGCGTCGGCGGCCGACGCCGCGCAGCAGGCGGCGGACGGTACCGACCCGCCGGGCGATGTGAACGCGTCACCCGAATATCGCGAGCACCTGGCCCGCGTCCTCGTACGGCGCGCCCTCGAAGCCGCGTCCGGCTGAGTTCCGCGGTCACCGGCCTGAGTTCCGGGTCAGGGCGACGCGCCTGCGTCGCCCGAGTCGACCGGCCTGCTGCATCGCTCCGACTTCTGCGCGTCACGAGCCCGAGAGCCGCGCCCGAGGGTCGTCGACTTCGCGACTCGAGACCCTTAGGGTCGAAAGGGGAGGGCAACATGAGCCTGGGCGTCGCCGTCGATCTCGGCACCGCGAACACAGTGACGTACGTGTGGGGCCGGGGTGTCGTCGTCGACGAGCCGTCTGCCATTGCGATGAATCGCCGGGATGGAAGGACCGTCGCGGTAGGCGCAGCCGCGAAGCAGATGCTCGGCCGCACACCAGACCACCTCGAAGTGCTCTGCCCGCTGGAAGACGGCACCGTCGCGAACCTCTCGGCCTGCGAGAAGATGCTGAGGGTCTTCCTACGCCGCGTGAGTGAACGGCGGTGGTGGAGGCCCCGAGTCGTCGTCTGCGTGCCTTCCCGCGCGACCGAGCTTGGCCGCCATGCAGTGCAAGAAGCGGCGGAGTTCGCGGGGGCGCGCAAGCCTGTCCACCTCATCGAGGAGCCGGTCGCGGCGGCGATCGGGGCCCGGATGCCGATCGGGAGCGCGCTCGGCAACCTGATCGTCGACGTCGGCGGCGGCACCACGGAAGTTGCCGTGCTTTCGCTCGGCGGGGTCGTGGCGAGCTCGTCCGTCCGCATCGCGGGCAACCACTTCGACCAGGCGATCGTGGCCTTCTGCCGAAAGGAGTACGGGCTCGGAATCGGCCAGGGGACCGCGGAGTTCTTGAAGTCGCGGTACGCGTGCGCGTGGCCGCTCCGAGAAGAGGGCTACGTCGACATCCGCGGCGTCGACCTGGTGAACGGGGGCCCGAAGACGATCACGGTGTCCACGGTCGAGCTGCGCGAGGCAATCGAGGAGCAAGTGGCCGGCATCTGCGACGCGGTGCGCGACACCCTCGAGAGCACCCCGCCGGAGCTGGTCGCCGATGCCAGCCATCAGGGCCTGGTGCTGACGGGCGGCGGGTCACTGTTGCTCGGGCTGGATCGCCGCCTCGCCCACGAGCTCGGCTTCCCGGTCCTCATGGCCCGAGACCCGCGTCATTCCGTCGTGCGCGGTGCGGCGGCCTATCTCGACAGCCTCTAATCCCGCGCCGACGCCGCGGCAGTTGGTTTACCGCAGCCAGCGTTTGGCGATGCTGTCCCGGTTGGCGGGAAACACCGGGAGAGATCCATGGATAGGGAAAAGCTGATCGGGCTGCTGAACGGTGATCTCGAGCTCGAGTTCCAATCGATCGTGCAATACACGCAGCACGCGGCGACGGTGAAGGGCACCGAGTTCCAGCCCATGGCCGAGAAGATCCAGCCGCATCTCCGCCAGGAGCTCGAGCACGCCACGGTGCTCGCGAAACAGATCGACTTCCTCGGCGGTGAGCCGACCACGCGTGTGCCCGAGGTGCCGAATCAAACCGAGCCGCGTCGGGCGCTCTCGCTCGATCTCGAGCTCGAAGAGCGCCAGCTCGCCGGGTACCGGGAGCGTTTCGAGCAAGCGGAGGAACTGGGGCTCCCGGACGTCGCCGAAGCCCTGCGGCCCCTGCTCGAACAGACGCAAGACCACGTGCGGGACCTGCGCAGCGCGCTCGGCGAATAAGTCTCGAGAACGATCGCTTGGAGTATCGGGGGAGGGTGTTCGATGTTGCTACGTGTAGGTGGGCTTCTCGTCGTCACCGGCTTGACACTGGCGCTGCTGTTCGGACCGGTCTTTGCCGTCGTCGGGGGCGTGCTCATGACCGGCGGCGGGATCATCCTGGCGCTCGCGATGGAGCCCCTGCTGGCGCAAGATCAGGTGAACGCCGAAGTGTCGACGGGTCCGACGGATCCTGAACACGGCGATATTGCCGCCTAGGTCGCGCACCACCGTTTCGCCCTCACTACGACCGGGTACCTCGTACGGCGTGACCCGCCGAAGTGTGTGTGCGGCATTTGTCCTGAGCGCGCTCGTCGCCGTGACCTCCCTGGTGGTGCCCGCTTCCGCGGTCGCCGCGCCGGGCGGGACGCAGCCCCGGGACCGGGACGACACCCAGGTGGTCATCACGGGACGGGTGGTCGTCGCGCAGCAGGAGGCCGTCGGCGACGTCGCCATCCTCAACGGTGATGCTCGCATCAACGGCAGCGTGGACGGGTCCGTCTTCGCACTGAACGGCGACGTGACCGTCCGGGGATCCGTCAAGGACGACGTCATCGCCGTGAACGGCCGGGTGATCGTGGAAGGCGGCGCCCGCATCGGGGGCGACGTCACCTCCCGCGAGAAGGCACGCATCTCTCCCGGAGCGACCGTCGACGGCGACGTGAAATCAGTCAGTCGTAGGTTCGCGCTCGGTCAGGTCGGCATCGTGGCCGCGATCCTCATCTGGCTCGCCGTGGTGCTGTCGACGTTGGTGTTCGGGCTCCTGTTGCTCTTGATCGCGCCCCGCGCCGCCGACGCGTTCGCCGACGCCGGCCGTACGGCGATCGGCGCGTCGATCGGCCTCGGCATCGCCGCTGCTATCGGGTTGCCGCTCGTCGGGTTGATCCTGCTTGCTTCGGTGTTCGGCCTGCCGCTCGGCGCCATCGTGCTGTTGGCACTCGCCTTCCTGTACACGCTCGGGTACGTCGCGTCCGCGTACTTCCTCGGCCGGCTCATTCTCCGGCCGCCGCGCAACCGCTTTCTCTCCTACCTCGTCGGCTGGGCGATCCTTTCAGTGGCGGGCCTGATTCCAGTCGTCAACGTCATCGTGCTGATCGCCGCCACCGTGTACGGGCTCGGCATGATCGTCGTCGCCCTGTTCCGCGCCCGGACCGGTCCCCGCGAGCCGGCGCCGGCCGACACCGGTCGGACCGAGCCGGCCGCCGCGAGCTGACGTCGCCGCCGCAAATTCATTCGTGAGTGTCACACCCCATAGGTACGGTGCGAACGCTGTGATCAATGGGGAGACATTCCGATGCACGAGCGCGTGCACCACATCCAGGCGCGCAAGGCGTTCCGGCCGGGAGGCGGGTCCTACGCGGGCCGCCTCATCTCCGCGGCCGACACCGACGCGCTCGTCGCTCGGCTCTCCGACCACGTCCAGGTTGCCCTCGTCGTCGCGCGCCCCGAGCGGCTGGCCGCCGTGCTTCGGCGCGCCGATGTCTCCTTGATCGAGACCGCGCCCTTGGTCCTGGTCAGCGAGGCCTACGGCGTGCTCGGGATCGCCACCGGTCCCGCGGAACCGCCCGCGCAGCTCCGGGTGTGGTCGAACATCTCCCTGCTCGAGGACGGCGAGGCCGTCGAGATCCCCGCCGTCGACCCGGAGCAGCCGTCGCTCCAGCTCCTGGCGGCCCGGCGGGCGGCCTGAGCGTCAGCTCGCGCAGACGGCGGCGCGGCTGGAGAGCCCGATCCCGCGGCGACCTTCGCGGATCGGGTTCAGGTCGCGGCCGTTGGTGAGGTAGCAGAAGGACAGGCCGCTCTCGGGGTCGACCCAGGCGATCTGGCCGCCGGCGCCGTTGTGGCCGAACGTGCGCGGCGATTGCGTGTGCCCGAACCCGCGCCGGTTGGCGTTCCCGTCGTCGCCGGCGACGACGACGCCGAGGGCGCGGTTGGCGGGCGCGCCCAGCGCGAGGAGATCGGGGAACGTGTTGCGGACGCGGCCGGTGGCATCCGCGAGGACATCCGGGTCCCAGAGCCCGTCGGGATTGTGGAGCAGCGCCTGGTAGAAGAGCGCGACCGTGGCCGCGGTGGCGACGCCGCCGCCGCCGGGGACACCAACGGCGCGCACGTCGGCCCGGTTGAACGACAGCAACGCTTCGTCGGTCACTTCGGTGACCGGCAGCTCTGGCACGCCGAAGATCGCTTCGAGCTCGTCGGGCGACGCCGGCTCGCCGCACAGCGCCAGCTCGGCGATGCCGTCCTGGTCATCGGGTGGGATGCCGACGACGCGCGGCAATCCCAGCACACCCGTGACTCGCTCGTGGATGACGTCGCGGTAGTCGCGCCCCGAGATCCGTTCGATGAGCTCGGCGAGCACCCAGTGGGCCGAGGTCGGGTGGTACTCGTGGGCGGTGCCCGGCTCCCAGTTGAGCCGCCAGCGGGCGAACGCTTCAAGGCGCCGGTCGCGGTCGGCCCACGCGGGAGGTCCCAGCGGCGCGCGCGGGAACCCCGACGTGTGCAGCATCACCTGCTCGACGGTGACGACGTCCTTGCCGTTGGTGCCGAACTCCGGCACGTATTCGACGACGCGCTTCGACACGTCGACGTCGCCGTCGCCGATGAGCGCCCACGTGGCGCCGGCGACGAACGCCTTCGTGGCCGAGAACACGACGTAGCGGGTGTCGGGCGTGGCGTCCCCGAACGTCTCGGACATGATCAGCTCGCTGTCGCGGGCTAGCGCCACCTGC
>DATFPZ010000032.1:0-2838 GCA_035264545.1 Acidimicrobiia bacterium | reverse complement strand
TCGGGTTTGGCATCGGCGAGCGGGAGCGACGACCGGAAGTGGATCGTGAGGTCGACGGTCGGGACGATGATCTGCTCCTCGACCCGACCGAAGACGGCGGGGATGACGGCGTCCGTGATCGCGGCGGCCACGAGCCCGTCCACGACCCTGCCTTCGGGGAGCCGGATCCAACGTGTGATCACCGCCTCGCCCGTCGCTTCGAGCGGAAAGCCGCCGCGCACGATCCGGTTCTCCCACCGCACCGCGATGTCGGGGATGAACGGGTCGTCGGTCGGTACCTCGACTACCTTGCACTGATCAACCGGGAGCGCGGCGGGCGGCTGCAGGTCGGCGAACTCCGGGCCGGGCCGCGCCTGCGAGAATGCTGCCAGCGCCAGCCCGATGAGCTTGCCGTCCTGCGTGAGGCGCGCCGAGCACGACGTGAGCGACCGGCCCGCGCGCTCGATCGTCGTGGCAATCTCGACTGCCCCCTCCGCCGGCGGCGCCACGTAGTGCACGGTCAGTGACCGCGGCGACCGATCGGCATCCCCGACCGTCTCGGTGAGCGCCCGCAGCACGATCGCTGCCAGGTATCCGCCGTTCGGGCCGCGATGCACCCACCACGCGCGGTCGAGGCCGCCCTCGTATCGCCCGTCGCCGAGCGAACGCACCGCGGTCTCGCGATCGAAGTCGAATGTCCGGGCCATGGGCGCCGCAGCCTACGCTGCCGCCGTGGTGGAACCGACCAAGCTGACAACAGCCGACGGCATCACGCTCGAAGCCGAGCTCGCGTTCCCAGACGACCCGCCGCGCTGCGGCCTCGTCCTCTGCCATCCGCATCCGCAGTACGGCGGCACGATGCGCTCGATCGTGATCAGCGCACTGTTCGACGCCTTGCCGCCTCAAGACGTCGCGTGCCTGCGTTTCAACTTCCGCGGCGTCGAAGGGAGTGAGGGCGACCACGACTTCGGCAACCTCGAGCGCGTCGACGCCGAAACCGCGGTCGGCGCGCTGCACGAACGACTCTCACCCGGGACGCCGCTGATCCTGACGGGCTGGTCGTTCGGCGCCGACATGGCACTCTCCGTGCGAGACGAGCGGGTCGACGCGTGGATGGCGATCGCGCCTCCGGTCGTCGTCGTGCACGACATCGACGGGCTGGCCGCCGATGCCCGTCCCAAGCTCCTCGCCCTTGCCCAACACGACGAATACCGCGACCCCGCCGAGGTCACGGGGCTCGCCGAGCGCTGGGCCAACACCGACGTCCACGTCGTCGGAGGCGCGTCGCACTTCTTCGTCGGGCGCACCGACCGGCTCGTGGAGCTTGCCTCGGCCTACGTGGACCGGCTCGCGCCGGCGCCGCGCGCCTGACCTACATCTTCGCGAGGCCGATCAGGTTGCCGTCGGGGTCGGAGAACATCGCGATCTCGGGCCCTTCCGGGATCTGCATCGGCAGCATGACCGTCTTGGCGCCGAGCTTCTCCGCCTCGTCGAGCTTCGCCTGCACATCGTCGACGTTCACGTAGAACGCGGTGTACGGCCCGCTGCCGTCGGGCGGGGCCTTTCCTTCTCTACACCGTTGCCCGCCCGGGGACTACAGCCACGGGTCAGTCCGGCCTGGAACCAGCCCGGCAGACCGGGGTGGCGGAGCCTGTCAGGGCGCCAAACCTGATAGCGCCTCTCAGGATCCCGTACCATCTGGGGGCGCCGCGGCGGAGGTTTCGCCCACCTTGGGGGGATGTGAGCGAAAAGAAGCGGTTCACCTATCAGCCCGCTCTGGATGGTCTCCGCGCGTTCGCGGTTCTTTCCGTGTTCGCGTATCACCTCGACGCGGGGTGGATGCGGGGCGGGTTTCTCGGTGTCGACGCGTTCTTCGTTCTCTCGGGCTTCCTGATCACGTCGCTGCTCATCGGCGAGTGGGCCCGGCGTGGCGGCATCAGCTTCGCGGGGTTCTGGACCCGGCGGGCGCGCCGGCTGCTCCCCGCGCTGCTGCTCGTGCTCCTCGCCGTCGCCGCATTCGCGGTGCTCGAAGCACCGGCTGAGCAGCTGGACCGGCTGCGCGGCGACGGCCTCGCCACGCTCTTCTACGGCGCCAACTGGAGGTTCATCGAGTCGGGTCAGTCGTACTTCGACCTGTTCTCGGAAGCGTCGCCGCTGCGCCACATGTGGTCACTCGCGATCGAAGAGCAGTTCTATCTCGTGTGGCCACTGATCACGTTCGCGTGCCTGCGCCTCGCACGGGGGCGGCACTGGCTGCTCGGCTTGGTGTGCGGGGCCGGCGCCGGGGCGTCGATCGCGACCATGGCGATGCTCTACGACCCGAGCGACCCGTCCCGCGCGTACTACGGCACCGACGGACGCGCGCACCTGCTGCTCATCGGCGCCGGCCTCGCGCTCGTCCTGGCACGCTGGAGTCCCCGAGGCGCGGCGCGATGGAGCGTGAACGCGCTCGGTCTGGGTGGTGCGGTCGCGTGCCTCGCGTTCTGGGCGTGGGTCCCGGATACCGCGGCGTGGATGTACCGCGGCGGGTACGCAGCATTCGGGCTGTGCGTCGCGGCCGTGATCACATCGGCGGTGCAGCCGGGCCGGTTCGCGCTGCGGTCGTTCCTCTCGCTCGCGCCCCTGGTGTGGATCGGGCGGATCTCGTACGGCTTGTACCTGTGGCACTGGCCGGTGATCGTCGTGGCATCGCCGGCGCGAACCGGTCTCGACGGGCCGTCGCTCACCGTCATGCGCGTCGGATTGACGTTCGCGTTCGCCACCGCGTCCTTCTACCTGGTCGAGCAGCCCATCCGGCACGGGGCGCTGCGCGGCCGGTGGGCGTTGGCGGTGTCACCGTCGGCGTTCGTCGCGACGGGC
>DATFPZ010000031.1:0-2648 GCA_035264545.1 Acidimicrobiia bacterium | reverse complement strand
CGCCACATCCGATAGTGAGGCACGGCCGACGTCGCTGCTCTCTGCATGGCGTTTGATAGCGACGGCGTCGCTGCTGTCCTCCCACCGATGCAGGAGCGAGGCGCGAGCCGATCGCGCGCTGGCGGACGCCTGGTTCTCGTCCAACCCGGCAGCGAGGCGGCCGTCGGCGAGGGCGCCCGCAGACTGCTCCATTCGTCGCGGAGCAGAAGTCTCGACGTGCGCTCGTGTTCGTCGTGCGGTGCGTCGTGAAGCGTGCTTCGGGGTCGCTGCCGCGGGGCTGAACGCGGCGGCGCCCGCCGAGTGGCGGGCGCCGTTGTGCGTCGAGTCGGTT
Organism: Acidimicrobiia bacterium; assembly: GCA_035264545.1. Taxonomy (GTDB): domain Bacteria; phylum Actinomycetota; class Acidimicrobiia; order IMCC26256; family JACDBD01; genus JALZAA01. Next base: position 2,317 of record DATFPZ010000031.1, on the reverse strand, counting down.
GTGAGCGATCAGGCGGCGGCGGTAGCCACCTCGGGCTCGTGCTCGAACTTGGGGATCCAGCGGAGCCGCTTCGGGAGCCACCAGTTGCGCTCGCCGAGCAGCTTCATCGTGGCCGGGAGCAGCACCGCGCGGACGAGCGTGGCGTCGATCAGGATCGCGGCGGCGAGGCCGACGCCCAGCTGCTTCAGCGACTGGTCGGAGCCGGTCGCGAACGCGCCGAACGTGACGACCATGACCGCCGCGGCGCCCGTGATCACGCCCGCGGTGCTCTTGATGCCCTCCGCGACGGCACGCTCGGTGGACATCCCGCGGTCGACCAGCTCGCGGACCTTGCTCAGCACGAACACGTGGTAATCCATCGACAGGCCGAACAGGACGACGAACAGGAACAACGGCAACCAGGGCGTGATGCCGCCGACCGACGTGAACCCGAGCGCCTTCTCGCCGTGGCCGTCCTGGAAGACCAGCGTCAGGATGCCATAGGCCGAGCCGACCGACAGCAGGTTGAGGATGATCGCCTTGATCGGCACCACGACCGAGCGGAACGTGACCAGCAGCAGGATGAAGGCCAGGCTGAGCACGAACAGGAACACGATCGGGAGGTGGGACTTCATCGTGTCGAGGAAGTCCTTCGACCAGGCGGTCATGCCGGTGACGGCGACCTCGGCTCCCGCGAGCTTGCCGACGGTGGCGGGGACCAACTCATCGCGCAGGACCCGGACTGAGTGATCCGAGGCGGCGTCGGTGCCCTTGCCTTTGACGGCGAGGGAGACGATCGCGACGGTCTTGTCGGGGTTGATGTCGACGCCCGAGGGCTCTGAGAGCTGACCCGTGGCGATTGCCTTGTCGCGCAGCTGCTTGATTGCGGTCTGAACCTCGGGCGCCGTGACGTCGTTGGCCTTGACGACGACGTTGGCCGGCACGCTGCCGCCCGGGAACGCGGCGTCGACGCGATCGAGCGTCTGGATGATTGGCTGGCTGCGCGACATGCCCTCGGTTCCCGGCTCCTTGAACTGCATGCCGAGCGCGGGGATCGTCAGCGCGACGAGCAGGCCGCCGGCGAGGATCGCCGAGACGAGCGGGCGCTTGAGGACACGGCCCAAGATCGCGTTCCACATCCGCGACTCGCCCTTGGTCTTGTGACGCCGCTTGGCAACGTAGGGCACGCGGCCCTTCTCGATCCACCCCTTGTGGCCGAGGTAGGACAGCACCGCCGGCAGGAACGTGAGCGACCCGATCATGGCGACGCCGACGACGATGATCGTGCCGATGCCGAACGAGGAGAAGATCGGGTTGCCGGAGAAGAACATGCCGGCCATGGCCGCCATGACGGTGAACCCGGAGACGAGCACCGCGCGCCCGGAGGTGGCGGCGGCGACATCCAGCGCGGCCGCGGACGACCGGCCCTTGTCCTTCTCCTCCATCATCCGGCGGAGATAGAACATCGCGTAGTCGACGCCGACGGCGAGACCGATGAGCATCGTCACCTGCCCAACCGCCTCATGCAGCGGGCTGAGCTGGCTGACCGGCCCGAGCACGCCGGTCGTCGCCACGAACGACGACACGCCAAGCAGCAGCGGGATGCCCGCGGCGACGGCCGCGCCGAACGCGAGCAGCAGGATGAGCAGCGTGCCGCCTAGCGAGAACTGCATGGACTTCGCCTCGTCCGCACGCTGCTGCGCGCCGAGCGCCTTCTGCGTCGACGCATCGCCGTACTCCTCGACGCGCAGCTCCGGGTGGGCCTGCTGGACCGCGGCGACGGCCGCGACCGGCGCGTCGGCGATCTTCTCGAGGTTCACCCCGTCCGCAGCCGTCTCGTACTTGCCCGGCAGCGAGAAGTTGGCGACCACGGAGCGGCCGTCCTTGGAGACGGTGTTCGGGCGGTCCTTGGCGTTGAGCGGGCTCTCGATGTCCTGAACGCCGTCGATCTTGTCGAGGCGGCTGACGACGTCGTTCACCGCGGCGGTGACCGCAGGGTCACCGGACTTGATCGAGCCCTTGCCCTGGATGAGCACGCGCTCACCGATCGTCTCCGGGAAGTCCGCGTCGGCGACGATCATGTCGCCGCGCTTGGACTCGCCGTTGCCCATGGCCGATGGGTCGAGGTTCTTCTGGCCGATCTTGCCGCCGATGACGGTGGCCACTACGAACAGGATCCAGCCGATGATGGCTGTCTTGCGGTGCGTGGCACTCCATCTGCCGGCACGGGCCGCGAGGTTGCGGGATTGCATGGTGAGTAGCTCCTCCAGGGGAGTCGATATGGGGGACAATTCGCAGACTTCCAGCGTTCTCGACCGCCGCCCATGCAGGGCTCCCG
>DATFPZ010000030.1:0-2473 GCA_035264545.1 Acidimicrobiia bacterium | reverse complement strand
GGTGTCGCGCTCGGCGCTGCGGCTGGTGGTGTTGGCGGCACTGGGCATCGACGCCTTCGTCGCCGTCGGGTTCGTCACCGGCTTCCCGGTGACGATGGCGTTGATGTCGTGGTCGATCTGGTACGGCGTGAGGAGCTTCCGCCGCAGCGACGAGTGGGGCCCGGCGATTGCGGCGCTGGAAGCCGCGGCGCTCGAAGCAGAGTTCGACGCCGAAGAGGATCGACGCGACGAAGAAGCGCCGGCGTAGCCGCTTCTCTCCCGTCTGAAGGACGAGGTTCCGTGCTCGAGGGCTTCGAAGCATTCGACATCGCCACGACGGGCACGACCATTCACGGACGCCGAGGCGGCGACGGCCCACCCGTCCTCCTGCTCCACGGCATCCCCGAGACGCACCTCATGTGGCATCGGGTCGCGCCGCGACTCGCCGACAACTTCACGGTGGTTGCTACCGACCTTCGGGGCTTCGGCGACAGCGGCACACCGCCGAGCACGCCGGACCACGCGCCGTACAGCATGCGCGAGATCGCCCGCGACCAACTCGAAGTCATGCACGCGCTCGGATTCGACCAGTTCGGCGTCGTCGGACACGACCGTGGCGCTCGCTGCGCCTATCGCATGGCGCTGGACCATCCCGATGCCATCACCCGTCTCGCGGTGCTCGACATCGTCCCCACCGGCGAAGCGTTCCGCCGCGCCGACATGGACTTCAGCTTGGGCTTCTGGGTGTGGTCGTTCCTCGCTGCCGACGAGCCGGTGCCCGAGGAGCTCATCGCCCGGGCGCCCGAGGTCTTCGTCAATCACATGCTCGACGCCTGGTCGGACGACGGTGACGTCTTCCCCGCCGAGATCCGCGCCGAGTACGTCGCCAACTTCAGTGCTCCCGAGCGAATTCATGCGATCTGCGAGGAATACCGCGCCGCGGCCACGCTCGACTACCGGCACGACGAAGCCGACCGTGGGAAGCGGCGGATCACCTGCCCGACACTTGCCCTTTGGAGTCACACTGCCGCCGTCGCCGCGTGGTACGAGCCGCTCGAGGTCTGGAAGGCCTGGGCCGACGACGTCTCCGGCGGTCCGATCTCGGCCGGGCACTTCATCCCGGAAGAAGCTCCCGACGAGACGACGCGCCGGCTCGTCGAATTTCTCGCCTAGGCGGGGTCTGTCTCCGCCTCGTCCAGCCAGACGACCGCGCCCTCCCACCGAAAGAGGGTCAACGATCGCCCGACCCGCTCGCCGTCGCGCTCGCGCCGGGTGCCAATCCGCACCATGCCGTTCGGCAGGCCGAGCTCGACCGGGTCGTCCCCCAGGTTCAGCGCCACGACGACGCGTTCCCCTCGCCGCCACGCCCACAACCCGCCGTCGGCCGCGTGGCGGGTGTACTCACCGGTCCGCAGATCGGGGACGGCGGACCGTAGACCGATGAGATCGCGGCACAGCGAGAGCACCGAGTCGGGATCGCGCCGCTGGTCGTCGACGTTGCACGTGGCGACATCGCCGAATGGGAGCCACGGCTCGACCCCGGGCGTGCTGAAGCCCGCGCCGGGCCCCGGCGACCACGGCATCGGCGTGCGCTCGGGATCGCGTCCGTAGACGGGATAGAGCCGCTTCCCCACCGGGTCCTCGAGTCGCTCCTTCGGAACCTCGGTGTCGGGCATGCCGAGCTCGTCTCCGTAGTACAGGAACACGCTCCCGGGCAGCGTGAGGAGCATCATCAGCGCGCAGCGGGTCTTGGCCGGGTCGCCCTCGGCCCAACGGCTCGGGAACCGGTACATGTCGTGGTTGCCGCCCGTCCACACCGGCCATGAATCTGCGGGGATCGCCGCCAAGGTGCCTTCGACGACCTTGCGCAGCGCGTCGGCCTCGAAGCGCGAGTGGAGCAGCAAGAAGTTGAACGCGAGATTCAGCTCGTCGCCCGCCCCGTAGAACGAGAGCATGGTGTCGGTCTCGAACACGTGCGTCTCGCCGATGAGGACGCGAGGCGGGTCGTACGAATCGGCGATCTTCCGCCAGCGGCGGATGACGTCGTGCACCTCCGGCCGGTTGCCGTTGTACACCTGCCGCTGGCCCGTCAACTGGACCATCCAGTGGTCGTCGTCGGTTGCGGGCGGGTTGTCGCGCAACAACGCGTCCTTCACGACCATGTGCACGACGTCGATCCGGAAGCCGGCCACACCTCGGTCGAACCAGAAGCGCAGGATGCGGTCGAACTCTGCGCGCACCTCATCGTTCCACCAGTTGAGATCGGGCTGGTCGGCGAGAAAGTTGTGCAGGTAGTACTGGCCCGTCTTGTCGTCGAGCGTCCAGGTCGGGCCGCCGAAGCTGCTCTGCCAGTTGTTGGGCGGCGACCCGTCCGGTTTCGGATCGGCCCACACGTACCAATCGCGCTTGGAATTGTCGCGTGAGGATCGAGACTCGACGAACCACGGGTGCTCGATGCTCGTGTGATTGGGAACGAGATCGAGGAGCACCCTGA
>DATFPZ010000029.1:0-4827 GCA_035264545.1 Acidimicrobiia bacterium | reverse complement strand
ACGCCGGCTGACGCAGCCGGAATACACGGAGATACTTGCGGGTTGACAGTCGAGACGGTAGGTTTTCCGTCACCGGTTCGGTGATCCCCGGAGACGTTTCGGTCCCGAATCCCGACCCGGCACCCGTCGCCCCCGCACCCGGGGCATCGTTCCCGCGTGAGGCGGCATCGGTTTTCGTCCCGTTGACAGCAGCGGGTCGGCATTGTCACTGGTTGTCTGCCGATGAACCAGAACCCCGAGGAGTTCTGACTCGAGTGGTCAAGCCGCGTGCGTTCCCAGGGCAGGTGCCAACCGCAGCACGAGGAGTTTCCCCCCATGAGTGACACTGAGCTCGACCGATCGGTCCTGGACACCAAGGACCGCGAGGAGCTCCACCAGATCGCGGGTGCGATGGGCGTGAATGCCGCCACCCGTATGAAGAAGGCCGACCTGATCGACGCCATCCTCGGCGCGGTCGACGGCGGTACCAACTCCGACAGCGCGGCTGCCTCCGACGGTGGCGACCGCCCGAAGCGGGTCCGCTCTCGCCGTGCGTCCGAGGCCGACGACCCGATCGCCGAGCTCGCAGCCGAGGAGGAAGCGATCGCCGCCGCCGGTGGGAGTGACGACGCGAGCGATCAGCCTCGGCCGGTGTCGCGGACGACATCGTCCTCGACCGGCGACGGCGGTGGCGACGCGGCCAGCGGCGACGGCGCCTCGCAGGGCACGGCGACGACCACGAAGGACAGCAACGACAAGCCGGGCGCGCGTGGCGGCAACGGCGGCGGCACTGCAACGAAGCCGCGCATCGAGCCCGAGGACGAGCGTCAGTCGTACGGCGAGGGAAACCGGCGCCGGCGCCGCCGTCGTGGCCGCGACCGCCAGCAGGACGGCGGCGAGCGCGACTTCCAGGGTGAGCCGGTCGCGACCGAAGGCCTCCTCGACCTGCGGGACGAGGGCTACGGCTTCCTACGGGCGACGAGCTACCTGCCGGGGCCGAAGGACGTGTACGTCTCGGCGTCGCAGGTGCGGCGGTTCGCGCTTCGCAAGGGCGACTACTTGAAGGGGTTCGCCCGTCCGCAGGCCAGCAACGAGAAGTACCCCGCGCTGCTGCGAGTGGACCAGGTGAACGACCTCCCGACGGAAGCGGCACGCGAGCGAGCCAAGTTCGAGGCCCTCACCCCGTTGTTCCCGGACTCGAGGCTCGCGTTGGAGCTCGAGGAGGATCCCGCCGACATCACCGGGCGGATCGTCGATCTCGTCTCGCCGATCGGGAAGGGCCAGCGCGGGTTGGTCGTCTCGCCGCCGAAGGCCGGGAAGACGACGATCCTGAAGCAGATCGTGTACTCGGTCGAGCGCAACAACCCCGAGGTGCACCTGATGGTGCTGCTCGTCGACGAGCGACCCGAAGAGGTCACCGACATGCGCCGGCACGTCAAGAACGGCGAGGTCGTCGCGAGCACGTTCGACCGGCCGTCCGATGAGCACACGCAGGTGGCCGAGCTCACGATCGAGCGGGCGAAGCGCCTGGTCGAGATGGGCCGGGACGTCGTCATCATTCTCGACGGCATCACGCGCCTGGCCCGTGCCTACAACCTCTCGGCGCCCGCGTCGGGCCGCATCCTGTCCGGAGGTGTCGACTCCACGGCGCTGTACCCGCCGAAGCGGTTCTTCGGTGCGGCACGCAACATCGAGGAAGGCGGCTCGCTGACGATCATCGCCACCGCGCTCATCGAGACCGGGAGCCGGATGGACGAGGTGATCTTCGAGGAGTTCAAGGGCACCGGCAACATGGAGCTGCGGCTCGACCGCCGGCTGTCCGAACGGCGCATCTACCCGTCCATCGACGTCGAGGCGTCGAGCACGCGGCACGAGGAGCTGCTCTTCGACCGCAACCAGCTCCAGCAGGTCTGGAAACTGCGGCGAGTGTTGAACGCCCTCGAGGACGGCAAGGGCCTCGAGCTGCTCATCGACAAGATCCGCACGACGAAGAGCAACGACGAGTTCCTCTCAGAGATCGCCAAGGCGCCCACGCCCGGCTCATAGGGCCGGGCGGGTGCCCGTGGACTGCTGGGGCGACCCCGAGGGATCGCCTCCTCCTTCGCTTGACAGAGGCGTCGTCGGCGACCCTCGGGGCCGCCCCATTTCAACGGAATACCCGTCCCCATTCGGGTCGGCACGCCACGAAGTAGGAAGTAGATTGAGAGAACGATGAAGACGGACATCCATCCCGATTACGTCGAGTGCACCGTGCGCTGCTCGTGCGGCAACACGTTCACGACGCGTTCGACCGTGCCCGAGCTGCGGGTCGAGCTGTGCTCGGAGTGCCACCCCTTCTACACGGGCAAGCAGAAGCTCGTGGACACCGGTGGCCGCGTCGAGCGGTTCCAGCGCCGGTACGCGAAGCAGGGCGGCAAGGCCAAGGGTTGATGGCCCGACGGCCGGAGCCCCGCTACATGGGCGGCCAGGCCGTCATGGAAGGCGTGATGATGCGCGGCGCCAGCAGCTGGGCCGTCGCCGTCCGCACGCCCGAGGACGACATCGAGCTCGAGGTCCACGACGCGCCGCGCTGGGCGGAGCGCTACTCGCGCATCCCGTTATTGCGCGGCGTGATGATGCTCGCCGAGTCGCTCTCGCTCGGGTTCAAGGCGCTGGCGTGGTCGGCGAACCGGCAGGTCCCCGAAGAGGAGCGTCTGTCCAAGGGCGCCATGGGCGGGACGATCGCGGTCGCGCTCACGATCTTCACCGCGTTGTTCATCCTCCTGCCCGCGTTCGGCGCCCGGGGTGTGAACCGGTGGGTGCCGCTCGAGGGCTTCTGGCTCCACGCCGCCGAGGGAGCGCTCCGGCTCGCGCTGTTCATCGGCTACCTGCTCCTGATCGGGCGCCTGCGTGACGTGAAGCGGGTGTTCCAATACCACGGCGCCGAGCACAAGGCGATCGCCGCCTACGAGAACGGCGTCGAGGTGACGCCGGAGTCGGCGCAGCGCTTCACGACCGAGCATGTTCGGTGCGGCACGAACTTCCTGCTGACCGTCATGGTGATCACGATCGTGGTCTACGCGTTCGTGGGGCGTCCCGACTGGCCGCTCCTCGTCGCGTCACGCGTCCTGCTGATCCCGGTGATCGCCGGGCTCGCTTACGAGGTCATCCGCTTCGCGGCCCGGCACATGGACTCCCGCGTCGTGCGGGTGCTCATGCGCCCGGGTCTGGCGCTCCAGCAGCTGACGACGCGCGAGCCCACGCTCGACCAGCTCGAGGTGGCGATCGCGTCGCTCCGCGCGGTGATGACCGCCGAGCAGCTGGCTGAGGTCGAGGCGCGGCTCGCGCCCGCCGCCGGGGTACCGCGGCCCGCCTTCGGGACCGCCTGACTCAGGCTGCGCGCAACTAGGTACTCAGCGCCTCGGCACCCAGGCCCGGATCCCGGCGCGGGCGGCGGCGGTGGCCAGGGCCACGAACTCCTCGTCCCTCGCCGGCTCGCCGAACTCGAGCCAGTTGAGGACGGCCTCGACGAGGTAATCGACGATCGTGTGAGCCGCCCACTCGTGCAAGTCGGGTTGCACCTGTCCGGCCAGGAGCGCGCGGGACGCGTCGACGGACCGTTCCCGCAGCTGCCGGGCGTAGTCGGCGAACTGCGGCTCGCGAGCGGCGTGGCGCCAGAGGAGGTGGAACCCGTCCGGGTCCTCGCGGGCGACGGTGAGCAGCGAGCGGGCTCCCACGCCCCCGGCACCCTGCGAGTAGCCGATCACGAACTCCTCGGCGAGACGGTCGAACACCTGCTGGAGCACCGCCCGGTACAGCTCCTCCTTGGAGTCGAAGTGCCGGTAGACGATGAGCTTCGTGATGCCCGACGCGGCGGCGATGTCCTCCATCGACGTCGCCGCGTACCCGGCCCGGGCGAAGGCGCGGGCGGCGCCACGCAGGATCGCCGCCTGACGGGCAGCGCGGGGTAGGGGACCGGTAGGCGCGGGATCGACGACGGTGGGATCGGCGCTTGCCATATGTATACTCGTGAGTATACCCTTGGCCGTGTACCGGTCAAGGTCACGTCGGCCGACGGGGGACCGCCCATGAACCTCCAGCTCGAATGGGCCGAGGACGACTTGCTCGCGACGGACGCGATCTCCGAGCCCCTGATCCTCGGCGGCGTCCGCTGCCACGGCGGTTTTGACGGCGGCGGCGTCTACCACTCGCCGCGGACGCGCTACCGGGTCCCCGCGATCGACGCATGGCAGCGCAACCACGCTGCCGCGTTCGGCACCGAGCTCATCGACGTGCCGCTGTCCACGTGGCCCGAGACGTACCCGAACGTCGATCAGGCCAAGTTCCTGATCGGGGCCGGCGTGCGCGAGCCGATCGTCACGACGCTGACGCGCATCGGCACGGTCGAGGGCTTCGGGGCGATGATCCGCTATGCAAACGTCGGTGATCCGCAGCGCTACTTCGACGAGAGCGTGGCCGGGACCGCGCTCGCGCACCTGCACCGGGGTCTGTTCGAGGCCCACGCCCGCGACGAAGCGGGTTTCGAAGCCGAAGCCGGGCACAAGCAGATGTGGTTCGCGGCGCGGGACGTCGCATTCGAGCACCCGGTCACCGAGGACGAGACGGCGCGGATGCTCGAACGCATGGGCATCGGCGGTGGCGGGAGCACGACGCCCGACCCGCAGAGGATCCGCCGTCAGATGGAGGAGGCCCGCGTCTTCGCCGACCTGGACCTCGACTTCGAGATGCTGATCCAGCGGATGATCAACATCCTGCTGATCGAGATCTCGGCCTTCCACACCTTCGCGTGGGCCGAGACCGTGCTGTCCGACACCGACCTCGTCGCCGGGGACGGGGCGGCGGCGCGGC
>DATFPZ010000028.1:0-12525 GCA_035264545.1 Acidimicrobiia bacterium | reverse complement strand
TACGCCGAGCTCGTGTTCACCGACGTGCTCTGGCCCGACTTCCGCCGCGACCATCTGTTCGAGGCGATCCGCGAGTTCCAGCGCCGCGAGCGCCGCTTCGGCGCCGTCGACGGGTAATCACATCCGTGTAACTAGACTGCGGCCGTGGGTCTGTACCGCGACCAGGGCGTCGTCCTGCGCACGATCAAGCTGGGCGAGGCCGATCGAATCGTCACGATCCTCGCTCAGGGCCACGGCAAGGTGCGGGCGGTCGCCAAGGGGATCCGCAAGTCGACGAGCCGGTTCGGGGCCCGCCTCGAGCCGACGAGCCACGTCGCCCTCCAGTGCTACCGGGGCCGCGAGCTCGACGTCGTCACCCAGGTCGAGACGATCGACGCGTTTCGCCAGCTCCGCGAGCATTACGGGTCGCTCACGCACGCCATCGCGATGCTCGAGGCGGTCGACCAGGTCGCCCAGGAGCGAGAGGCCAATCCGGCGCTGTACCGGATGCTCGTCGGCGCGCTGCGCACGTTGGCGGTGGCGCCGTCGCCGATGGTCGCCCCGGCGTTCTTCTGGAAGCTCCTCTCGCTCGAGGGCTTCCATCCCATCCTCGACACCTGCACACGTTGCGGTGATGAAGCCGAGCCGTTCTCCGCCTTCGACTTCGGGGAGGGCGGCGTGCTGTGCGGTGAATGCGCACGGTTCGCCGGTCGTCGCGTCGATGCGGAGGCCATCGCGTTGTTGCGTCGCATCCTGGGGGGCGACCTGCGCGGTGCGTTGACCGCCCCGCCCGAGCGGCCCGGCATCGAGGTCGAGCGGCTCGGGGTGGCCGCGCTCGAGTACCACCTCGAACGACGGCTCCGGAGCGCGGCACTACTGTGATCGACGCCCGGGCGATGCTCGGGAGAGAGGGAGGGCAGCGTGCAAACCATCGGCAACATCCTGTGGCTCATCTTCGTCGGGATCTGGCTCGCGATCGCGTTCGTCGTCGCGGGCATCGTGATGTTCATCCTGCTCATCACGATCCCGTTCGGGATCCAGGCCTTCAAGCTGGCGGGTTTCGCACTGTGGCCATTCGGTCGACGCGTCGAATACGGCGAACGCGTGGCGAGCCCCCTGCACCTCGTCGGCAACATCATCTGGATCATCTTCGGCGGACTGTGGCTCGCCGTTCACTGCCTCATCGGCGGCCTGATCCTGTGCATCACGATCATCGGGATCCCCTTTGGCATCCAGGCGTTCAAGATGATCCCGATCGTGCTGATGCCCTTCGGGGCTGATGTCGTGTCGGACCGTTCGCGTCGTTCGGCGGCGGCGGTCGCCTGACCGCTTTCCCGCTCGGGGTTTCGGGGGTCGCCCCGGTACGATCCGTCGGATGGCCAAGCCGGATCTCATGGAGCGCGTGGTCAACCTGTGCAAGCGGCGCGGGTTCGTCTTCCCGTCCAGCGAGATCTACGGCGGCTTCCGATCGACGTGGGACTACGGCCCCCTCGGCGTGCTCCTCAAGCGCAACGTCAAAGAGGCCTGGTGGCGGTCGATGGTCCAGCTGCGAGACGACATCGTGGGCCTCGACGCCGCCATCCTCATGCACCCCCGGGTCTGGGAGGCCAGCGGCCACCTCGGCGCGTTCACCGACCCGCTCGTCGACTGCCGGAACTGCAAGGAGCGCTTCCGCGCCGACGATCTGCCCGAGTCGGGCGCGTGTCCGAACTGCGGCGCCAAGGGCTCCTTCACGGAGGCCCGCCAGTTCCACCTGATGTTCAAGACCTTCGTCGGGCCGGTCGAGGACGACGCGTCCGTCGCGTACCTGCGTCCCGAGACCGCGCAGGGCATCTTCGTCAACTTCCTCAACGTCCAGACCACCGCCCGCAAGAAGCCGCCGTTCGGCATCGCCCAGATCGGCAAGGCGTTCCGGAACGAGATCACCCCGGGGAATTTCATCTTCCGGACCCGCGAGTTCGAGATGATGGAACTCGAGTTCTTCGTGCCGCCCGAGGACGGGGCGAAATGGCACGAGTACTGGTGCCAGGAGCGGCTGCGCTGGTTCGTCGAGCTCGGCATCTCCGAGGACCGGCTGCGTCTGCGACCCCACGGTCCCGATGAGCTGTCCCACTACTCGGTAGGAACGTCGGACGTCGAGTTCCTCTATCCGTGGGGCTGGGGCGAGCTCGAGGGGATCGCGAACCGGACGGATTTCGACCTCACCCAGCACGCAAAGTTCTCGGGACAGGATCTCTCGTACTACGACCAGGACGCCGATCGGCGCTACGTCCCGCACGTCATCGAGCCGTCGGCGGGCGCCGACCGAGCCGCGCTCGCGTTCCTCCTCGCCGCGTACCACGAGGAAGAGGTGCGCGGCGAGAAACGAACGCTCCTGCGCCTCGACCCACGCCTCGCGCCGGTTGCGGTTGCGGTGCTGCCGCTGTCACGCAACGAACGGCTGAACCCGGTCGCGCACGAGGTAGCCGACCTGGTGCGGCCCCGGTTCATGATCGACGTCGACGACGCCGGCTCGATCGGCCGGCGCTATCGCCGTCAGGACGAGGTCGGGACGCCGCTGTGCGTGACGGTCGACTTCGACACCCTCGACGATCGGGCCGTGACAGTGCGCGACCGCGATTCGATGAGCCAGGACCGGGTCCCGATCGACAAGCTGGTCCAGCACCTCGAGGAGCTGCTTCCGCGATGACGGCGGCTTTGCCGACCGTCAGCGCAGGAGCCGGAGCTCGCGACGGCGACCAAGGAGTGACGTGAGCGAGAGCCACTACGAGCTGCTCGGAGTCGAGTCCGACGCGTCGAAGGACGAGATCCGTTCGGCCTACCGGGAGCGCCTCGAGGAGCTCCGCGCCAAGGTCGAGAAGGGACGCTCCGATCAGGTGCGCAACGGCGCTCGCGAGGAGACGGCGCGGCTGAACGCGGCGTGGCAGGTGCTCTCCGACCCCTTCCAGCGGCAGCGCTACGACACCGAGCTGACCGGTGGCGCAGGCGGTCCCGAAGCCGTAGAGGACGAACAAGAAGGGGAAGAGGAGGAAGCGGCGCCCGTCCCGGCGCGTCGTCGGGGGCTGTTCGAGCCGCGTGAACGCGACGGACGGGGCCGTCCGCAACGGCGCGAGCCGGTCGGGGTGCCGGGCGCCGAGGCGGCGCCGTTGGGTCGCCGCCTGGCCGCGCTCGGCATCGACGTCCTCACCATGGGCGCCGTGTTCCTCGGGGCCACGTCGTTGCTCGTCTCGGTGGCGAGCGACTCCGTGGGGGCCATCATCCTGCTCGTAACGGCGCTCTTCGTGATCTTCAACGGGTACTTCGTGTTCCCGACCTTCCGCACCGGCCAGACGCTCGGGAAGCGGCTCACGCACATCATGGTGGTGGACGCCGACACCGGAGAGCTGCCGACGTGGCGCCGCGCGACCCTCCGCTATCTCGTGCCGATCGTGCTCGTCATCGGGCTCCCCGGATCACTGGGCCTCATGGCGGCCCTGCTCTTCGGGATCTCGTGGGTGCTCATCGACACGCGCATCGGGCTGATGGATCGACTCGGTCACACCCGCGTCGTTCTCGCCCTCTACCGGCCGGAACGACCTCAGTAGGCTCGCGGTTTCGGAGAAGTTCGCCAGACGTCGTCGGAAGGTGAGCATGCAGTACGTCTACGCCTTCGAGGAGGGCGGCAAGGACCAGAAGTACCTGCTCGGCGGCAAGGGCGCCAACCTCGCCGAGATGACGAACCTCGGCCTCCCCGTTCCCCCCGGATTCACGATCACCACCGAGGCGTGCAAGGCGTACATGGCCGACGGCGACCGCCTCCCCGACGGTTTGATGGACGAGGTCGCCGCCGCCCTCGAGACGCTCGAGGGGAAGATGGGCAAGCGCCTCGGAGACGACGCCGATCCGCTGCTCGTGTCCGTTCGCTCCGGCGCTCCGTTCTCGATGCCGGGAATGATGGACACCGTCCTCAACCTCGGGCTCAACGACCGCTCGGTCGGCGGCCTGGCCAAGCAGACCGGGAACGAGCGCTTCTCGTACGACTCGTACCGGCGGTTCGTGCAGATGTTCGGCAAGATCGTGCTCGACATCGACGGCGAGCTGTTCGAGGACGAGCTCGAGAAGCTGCGCCACGCGCGAGGAGTCGCAACCGATCCCGAACTGTCGGCGTCGGACCTCACCGAGCTGGTAGAGACGTTCAAGAGCATCGTCAAGCAAGAAGCCAGCGTCGAGTTCCCGCAGGATCCCAAGGAGCAGCTGCGCTACGCGATCGAGGCCGTCTTCAAGAGCTGGAACGGTAAGCGTGCTCGCGACTACCGCCGCTTCGAGGGCATCCCCGACGACCTCGGCACGGCCGTGAACGTCCAGGCCATGGTGTTCGGCAACAAAGGAGACGACTCGGGCACCGGGGTCGCGTTCACGCGCGACCCCGCAACGGGTGAGAACCGACCCTACGGCGACTTCCTCCGCAACGCCCAGGGCGAAGACGTCGTCGCCGGCATCCGCGATGTCGAGAAGCTCGACGTGATGGCGCGGCACTTCCCCGAATGTCACGCCCAACTGCTCGACGTGATGCAGACGCTCCAGAACCACTATCACGACATGTGCGACATCGAGTTCACGATCGAGCAGGGCCGCCTGTTCCTGCTCCAGACGCGTGTCGGCAAGCGCACGGCCGCGGCCGCGCTGCGGATGGCCGTCGAGATGGTCGAAGAAGGCCTGATCGACCAGCGGGAGGCGGTCCGTCGGGTCGAGCCGGCGCAGCTCGACCAGCTGTTGCACCCGCAGTTCGATCCCGACGCGGACTATCAGACGTTGACGAAGGGCCTGAACGCGTCACCGGGCGCCGCCGTCGGCAAGGTCGCGTTCACCGCCGACGACGCCGAGAGCGCGGCCGAGCAGGGGGAGCACGTCATCCTGGTCCGCCCCGAGACGTCGCCGGACGACGTGCACGGGATGATCGCCGCCGAGGGCATTCTCACGTCGCGCGGGGGCCTCGTGAGCCACGCCGCGGTCGTCGCCCGGGGCATGGGCAAGCCCGCCGTGTGCGGGGCATCGGCCCTCGAGATCGACGTCGACGCGAAGCGCGTGTCCGTCGACGGCACGACCGTGCGCGAAGGGGACACGATCTCGATCAACGGGACGACCGGCGACGTCGTCCTGGGCGCGGTGCCGGTCGTGACGCCCGAGCCCACCGGGCCGTTCGCGACGATCCTCGAGTGGGCGGACGAGTTCCGCCGGCTCGGTGTGCGGACGAACGCCGACCTGCCCGAGGACGCCAAGAAGGCGCGGGAGTTCGGCGCCGAGGGGATCGGCTTGTGCCGGACCGAGCACATGTTCCTCGGGGACCGGCTCCCGCTCGTGCAGCGCTTCATCCTCGCCGACACAGAGAAGGAGGAGCAGGCCGCGCTCGAGGAGCTCGAGACGCTCCAGCGCGCCGACTTCCTCGGGATCCTCGAAGCCATGGATGGCCTCCCCGTGACCGTGCGGCTCCTCGATCCGCCGCTGCACGAGTTCCTCCCCGACGTCGAGGAGCTGCTCGTGCGCGACGCGAAGGGCCAGTTGGACGATGCCGGCCGCGCGCTCCTCGCCGCCGCCCAGGCGTGGCGGGAATCGAACCCGATGCTCGGGACGCGTGGCTGCCGCCTCGGCATCATCAAGCCCGGCCTGTACCGCATGCAGGTGAAGGCGCTGCTCGAGGCGGCGGTCGAGCGCAAGATCGCGGGCGGGCATCCACAGGTCGAGATCATGATCCCGCTCGCCGTCACCGAGCCCGAGCTGAAGTACCTCGTCGACGAGGTGCGCGAGGTCGCCGAGTCGCTCTTCTCGGACACGCGCGAGGGCGTGTCGTTCCTCGTCGGGACGATGGTCGAGACGCCCCGTGCCGCGATCGACGCCCACGACATCGCCGAGGTGGCGGAGTTCTTCTCCTTCGGTACGAACGACCTCACCCAGATGACGTTCGGCTTCTCGCGCGACGACGTCGAGGGCCGCTTCATGCCCAAGTACCTCGAGCTCCATCTGCTCCCGGCCAACCCCTTCGAGACCATCGACGTCGAGGGTGTCGGGAAGCTCGTGCGCGACGCCGTCACAGACGGACGCAAGGCGCGTCCCGACCTCAAGCTCGGGATCTGCGGCGAGCACGGCGGCGACCCGCCGTCCGTGCAGTTCTTCCACGAGATCGGCCTCGACTACGTCTCGTGCTCCCCGTACCGCGTGCCGCTCGCCCGCCTCGCCGCTGCGCACGCCGTCCTCGGCACCGGAGGACCTGCCGGGACCGCGTAGCGCCAAAAGCAATGGCGGGTCGCTGTCACACCTGGCCGGTACCCTCGCTTCATGGACCCGGTGATCGTCGAGCAAGGCGTCGCCGTGCAGCGCGCCCATCGCGACGCCGACGCCTTCGTGGGCGGGCGGCTTGCCCGGCGCGAGGAGCGTGAGGCGATACTCGCAGCCGCGCTGGCGCCGGGGGCGACCCGGCCGGTCGGCGCCGGGCACCGGCGGGTCCGCGAGGACGCCGACCCGTACCGGCTGTGCTTCGAGCGCGACCTCGACCGCGTGAAGCACTCTCGGCCGTGGCGCCGGCTGGCGGGGAAGTGCCAGGTGTTCATCGCCCCCGAAGACGACCACCTGCGCACCCGTCTCACTCACGCCGTGGAGGTCGCCCAGGTCGCCGTGGGCATCGCCCGGGTCGCGAACCTGTGCCTCCCGTTGGTCGAGTCCATCGCGCTCGCCCACGACTGCGGCCACGGCCCCGCCGGCCACGCCTCCGAGCAGGCCTTCGCGCCGTATCTCCCGGGGACCGGTTACGACCACGCGGTCTACGGCGCCGACGTGACCTTGGCGTCGCTGAACCTGTGCCTCGAGACCCTCGACGGCGTGCGCAACCACTCCTGGCGCCGCCCCGCGCCCGCCACCCCCGAGGGCGAGGTCGTGGCCTGGGCCGATCGCATCGCCTACGTCTGCCACGACTTCGAAGACGCGGTGCGCGCGCACATCCTCATCCCCGAGGACCTGCCCCCCGAGGTGCGCGCCGTCGTCGGCGACCACCGCCCCGACCAGGTCGGGACCTTCGTGCACGCGGTGCTCGACGCGATCGACCGGACGGGCGAGGTGGGGATGACCGAGCCGGCGGCGTCGGCCCTCACGACGTTCCGCGACTTCAACTTCGAGCGGATCTACCTGCGGCCCGCTGCACGGGCGCAAGCGGAGAAGGTCGTCCATCTGCTCCGTGGGCTCGTCGAGCACTTCGCCGACGCGCCCAGGCGCCTTCCCGACGTCGCCGACGGCACGCATCCGCCCGTCGAGCCCGGCTCGCCGGCGGGCGCCGCGCTGGCGGTGCAGTACGTGAGTGGGATGACGGACCGGTTCGCGCTCGGCCTCGGCGTCGAGCTTCTCGGCTGGCGTCCCGAGGCACTTCCCCGCGGCGTGTGACCTGCACGGCGCGGTCGAGCGCCCACCCCGTCGTAACCTGACGCCCGATGGGCATCCTCGACGACGACGTCGCCCGGGTCCGGGAGGCGACCGACCTGGTGGCCCTGGCCGGCGAGCACATCGGCCTCAAGCGCGTCGGCCGCCGGTACATGGGACTGTGCCCCTTCCACACCGAGAAGACGCCGTCCTTCTCGGTCAATCCCGAATTAGGCGTCTATTTTTGCTTCGGTTGCCAAAAGAGCGGCGACGCGATCACGTTCATCAGAGAGATCGAGCATCTCGACTTCGTCGAAGCCGTCGAACGGCTCGCGGCGCGCGCCGGCATCACGCTCCGGTACGACAACGTCG
This sequence comes from Acidimicrobiia bacterium, assembly GCA_035264545.1. Classification (GTDB taxonomy): domain Bacteria; phylum Actinomycetota; class Acidimicrobiia; order IMCC26256; family JACDBD01; genus JALZAA01. Next base: position 4,791 of record DATFPZ010000028.1, on the reverse strand, counting down.
CCGTCGGGAAGGATCGCAAGCGGAAGGAACGCCTCAGCGAGATCGTCGGTGCCGCGATCGGGTTCTACCACCGCCTGCTCGTCGAGGCGCCCGAGGGCGGCCAGGGGCGCAAGCACCTACGGAGCCGGAACTTCGACGGTGACGCCGCCCGTCGCTTCCAACTGGGTTGGGCGCCGGACGGGTTCGACGCGCTGAGCGTGCACCTCCAGCGGGAAGGCTTCGAGCGCAAGGACATCGTCGACGCCGGGCTCGCGTTCGTGAACCGTGCCAACAAGCTGCAGGACCAGTTCCGGTCGCGCCTGATGTTCCCGATCTACGACTCGCGGGGTGAGCCGGCCGGGTTCGGGGGTCGCGCGCTCGGCGACCAGATGCCGAAGTACAAGAACTCGCCCGAGACACCGATCTACCAGAAGAGTCGCTTGCTCTACGGCCTCAACTGGGCCAAGGGCGAGATCGTGGCGCGCGGCGACGTCGTGATCTGCGAGGGCTACACCGACGTGATGGCGTTCGCCCTGTCCGGCACACCCAACGCGGTCGCGACGTGTGGCACCGCGCTCGCCGACGAGCACTTCCAGATCCTCAAGAACCTCGCACGCAAGGTGGTGCTCGCATACGACGCCGACAGCGCCGGACAGGCCGCCGCCGAACGCTGGTACCAGTGGGAGCAGGCCTACGAGGTGCAGGTCCAGGTGGCCGACCTGCCGCCCGGCCGCGACCCCGGCGACCTCTGGAAGGACGACCCGGCCGCGCTCACGGTGGCGATCGAGCGGGCGGCGCCGTTCCTCCAGTTCCGGATCGACCGACTCCTCGCCGGCGCCGACCTCCGCACGCTCGAGAGCAAGGCTCGCGCCGCCGAGGATGCGGCCGCGATCGTCGCCGCGCACCCGAGCGACCTCGTCCGCGACCAGTACGTCATGAAGCTCGCCGGCATGCTCGAGATCGACGCCGACCAGCTGCGTGCCGCGGTGCGGGCCGGACCTCGGCGCCGACCGGCCCGCGAGTCCCGCCGCGATGGCGACACCGAGACACCGCCTCCGCCCCCGATGCAGGTCGACCGGCGCGAGCTCGACGTCCTGCGGTGGGCGATTCACCGCCCGGAGCTGGTGGCCGACTGGCTCGACGCATCCCTGTTCGTCGATCCGGCCGCGCGGTCGCTGTTCGAACTGCTGGTCGAGTCCGCGACATTTCAGGAGGCGCTCGACACGAGCGACAACTCGACGCGAGCGCTGCTCCAGCGGCTCGCCAACGAGGAGCCACCGGAAGTCGAGGACGCCGACGAGCTCGCCACGCTGAGTGCCCGCCTGATGACAAACACCGTCGAGCCCGCCGCGCAGCGCCTCCTTGTCGCGATGTTGCGCGACGGCGACGAGCGCGGCAGCGAAGTCAAGGCGCACCTGTCCGCGATGGCGCACCATCGCGAGATCGGTGACTGGGAAGGGGCGCGTCGTGACGCCGAGCAGTTGGTAGGGTGGGCAGTCGCCCGAGCCGATGCGAACGAAGGGCGCGGGAGCAGGACGTGACGGGACACGCGGAAGACGCGAAGCACGCCGACGGAGTCGAGCACACCGGCGACGGCGGCGAAGCCGTGGACCAGTCCGCAGCGACCCCACAACCGGCCGCGTCAGTTGCGGCTGCCGGTCGTGCCGAAGGCGGTGGCCAAGTAGGTGGGGTCGAAGGCCTGCTCGCCGTGGTGAAGGAGCGCGGCTTCGTCACCACGGGCGAGATCTTCGCCGCCTTCCCCGGACTCGAGCCGGAGACCGCCGAGCTCGCTGCGATCTATTCGGGGATCAGCGCGCAGGGTGTCCAAGTAGTGGACGAGATCGCCGAGGAGCTCGAGCGAGAGGATCAACGCCGTGGCGCGCCCGAGGCGCGCGCGCCGCACCGGGCGCGCGGCTCGGAGGCGGGCCGGTCGGGTGGTGTGGTCACCCGCCCCGGCGAGGCCCCGGCCACGAAAGAGCCCGTCTCGCGTCTCGGCAAGCTCGGCGAGCCCGCAGCGCGGCACGAGCGGGGCGAGATCGGAAGCTTCGACCCTGTGCGCATGTACCTCAAGGAGATCGGGAAGGTGCCGCTGCTCACCGCCGAGCAGGAGGTGACGCTGGCGCAGCGCATCGAGGCCGGCCTGCATGCCACGGAACGGCTCGAGCTCGAAGCGAATGTCACGGACGAATCGCGCGCCAGCCTCGAAGCGGTCGCCGTCGACGGTCAGCTCGCGAAACGGCACCTCACCGAGGCCAATCTGCGGCTCGTCGTCTCGATCGCCAAGCGGTACGTCGGCCGTGGCATGGCCCTGCTCGATCTCGTGCAGGAGGGCAACCTCGGCCTGATCCGGGCGGTCGAGAAGTTCGACTACACGAAGGGCTTCAAGTTCTCGACTTACGCGACGTGGTGGATCCGTCAGGCGATCACTCGCGCGATCGCCGATCAGGCCCGAACGATCCGGATCCCCGTCCATATGGTCGAGACCATGAACAAGGTGCTGCGGGTCCAGCGTCAGATGCTCCAGGAGCTCGGACGCGAGCCGACGGTCGAAGAGGTCGCGATCAAGGTCGAGATGACCCCCGATCGCGTCCGTGAGATCCAACGCATCGCGCAGGAGCCGGTGTCGCTCGAGACTCCGGTGGGGGAGGAGGACGACAGCTTCCTCGGCGACTTCGTCGAGGACCCTGCCGCCATCGCGCCCGCCACCGCTGCCGCCCGCGCCCTGCTCACCGAGGCGATCGTCGAAGCGCTCGAGGAGCTCAACGACCGCGAGCGGCAGGTGGTGCGGCTCCGGTTCGGGCTCGACGACGGTCAGGTGCGCACGCTCGAAGAGGTCGGCAAGGAGTTCGGCGTCACCCGGGAGCGCATCCGTCAGATCGAGTCGAAGACGCTCGCCAAGCTGCGCCACCCCACCCGCTCGCAACGCCTGCGTGACTACCTCGAGGAGCCCTGAGCCCGTCCTCGCGCCGCACGCGTAGATTGCGCGCGGGGCCGTAGCTCAGCGGTCAGAGCAGCGGACTCATAATCCGTTGGACGGAGGTTCGACTCCTCCCGGCCCCACCGTGTTTCCGCAGGCCAGCGTCCCGACGACCGGTTGGGCGGCTTGAGTAAACGCGGCTCGGCCGAAGCCGCCGAAACCGGTGGATGCCCTCAGTCCAGACCTATCGAGGTACGCGTGTGCGAGCCGAGATACATCAATCCAGTTTGATTGATCGCCTGGGACCGGGGTACCGTTGTCGCGTGAGGTCATTGGCGATCCCGGCTGGGACGGCCGATCCGCCTCCGTTCCTGCAGCTTGCGGGGCATCCCCTTCGATGGAGGCTCCTGCGGGAGCTGGTGCACAGTGATCGCGCGGTCTGGGAGTTGACGCAGCTGCTCGGAGAACCGCAGAGTCTTGTGTCGTACCACCTGCGTCAGTTGCGAGCCGGGGAGCTGGTCACCATGCACCGCAGCTCCGCCGACCGACGCGACAGCTACTACAGCGTAGATCTCGCTCGGTGCGGGCAGCTCCTGCAAGGAGTCGGCGGCGCGCTTCATCCCGGGCTCTCGCTCGTCCCGGGGTCGCATGAGGAGTCCAGATCGAGCCGTCGCTCGCGTAGCAAGCGTCGAGCCTTGTTCCTTTGCACCGGGAACGGCGCGCGTTCGCAGATCGCGGAGGCGTTGCTCGAACACCTGTCGGAGGGGACGGTCGGAGGTGCCAGCGCGGGCAGCCATCCAGGGCATCTGCACCCGCATGCGATTCGCGTCATGAAGAAGCGAGGGATCGACATCAGCGCGAAGCGGACCAAGCATTTGAACGAGTTCGCGTCGCAGCGTTTCGATTACGTGATCACACTCTGCGACCGCGTCCGAGAGGTGTGTCCCGAGTTTCCGGCACACCCAGACTTCGTGCACTGGAGCATCCCGGACCCTGCACTCGAAGGACCGACCGAGCGTGTGAGCTACCCCGCGTTCGAATGCACCGCTTCCGAGCTCGAGACACGCATTCGCTTCTGGCTGTTTCTGATCAACCAACCGCTACCGAGGAGGTCTGCTGCCCATGACTGACGACACGGTCAACGTCCGTTACATGGTCGATGACGTCGACGAAGCGGTCGCCTTCTACACCAAGCATCTCGGGTTCGACATCTTGTCGAGCGCGTCGCCGGCGTTCGCCGACGTAAGCCGCGGGAACCTTCGATTGCTCCTCGCCGGACCACAGAGCTCGGCCGGGCGCCCGATGCCTGACGGCCGCAAGCCCGGCCCCGGCGGCTGGAATCGAATCCATTTCATCGTCGACGACATCGACGCTGAGGTCGCACGCTTGCGCGACGCCGGCCTCACGTTCCGCAACGACATCGTGACCGGGCCCGGCGGGAAGCAGATCTTGCTCGAGGATCCATCCGGCAACGTGGTCGAGCTCTTCCAGCCGGCGGCCCGCTAGCCCCGCGACGGCGAACAGCGTGACCGTACGCTCGGCATGCCGACGCGGACAGCGGAAGGCGCGGTGACTGGCCCGTCCGGGGGGGAGACGGGCCAGCCCACGCGCCGCTTGGCGGGTGCGACGTTTGCGATCCGAACTTCGAGCGCGTCGACCTGTTCGCGAGTCCGGTGCAATCCGTCGAGGACTCCCTCGGCGTTCGCGAGCGCGCGATCGTTGCCGCCATCGAGGCCCATGAGCGCGAGTACCTGGGCGAACAGATCTGCCGGAGCCGCCATCGGCTCGATGATGCAGGACCGACGTTTCCGGACTTCGGCCACGCGTTTGCCCGGGCGTGAACGGTTGCTGATCTTTGGCTGACCACGGCCGCCGGTACTGTCGGGTCGATGCGG
>DATFPZ010000027.1:0-22832 GCA_035264545.1 Acidimicrobiia bacterium | reverse complement strand
GGCGAAGTGGAAGACGCGGCGACCGCTATGTCAGTGCGGCTGGCCGAGCACGGGATCACCCCGGCGGGCTTCCTGGTCGAGGAGGAACAGGCGCCGGGCGTCGAGCTGAACATCGGCGTGGTGCGGCACGACAGCTTCGGGCCCGTGGTCCTGCTCGGTGCCGGCGGCACGCTCACGGAGCTGGTCGACCGCACGGTGCTCGGCCTGTTCCCCCTTGACGAAGCGTCCGCCCTCGCGATGCTCGCCGACTTCCCTGTGCCGGCGCTGCTGGACGGCGCTCGCGGCGCCGATCCCGTCGACCGTGACGCGCTCGTGTCATTGCTCCTGGCCGTGGCGGGGACCGGCGGGCTCGTCGACCAGCTCGGCGAGTCGCTGGTCGAGTTCGAATGCAACCCCGTGATCGCGACCTCGGACGCCGCCGTGGCGGTCGATGCTCGGCTCGTGCTCGGGAGACACGCCGCCGCGGCGACGCGCGCTGCAGCTCCGGCCCCGGGCATGGACTTCGCGCCGCTGTTCGCGCCCCGCGCGATCGCGGTCGCGGGTGCGTCGACGTCGCGGGAGACGTTCGGGAACCGGTTTCTCGCCGCTTATCGCGACGCCGGGTGGACCGACGGCCTGTTTGCCATCCACCCCGATGCGCACGAGATCGACGGTGTGCCTGCCTACCCGAGCGTGGCCGCGGTACCTGGTGGCGTCGACTACCTCCTCGTCGCGGTCCCAGCCGCGCGCACGCCGGAGCTGGTCGCCCAGGCCGGAGGGTCGGCGCGGTTCGCCCACGTGATCAGCGGCGGGTTCGCCGAGGCCGGCGCCGATGGCGCCGCCCTGGAGGAGCAGCTTCTTGTCGCAGCCCGCGGCGCCGGCGTTCGGGTGCTCGGCCCCAACTGCATGGGGGTGTTCAGCCCGGCCGGGCGCCAGACGTTCCAGCTCGACGCACCGAGGCAGCCGGGCGCGGTGAGCGTCGTCTCCCAGAGTGGTGGCCTCGCCGGCGACATCGTGAAAGGCGGTGACCGGCGCGGGATTCGCTTCTCGAAGCTGGTCACGGTCGGGAACGCCATCGACGTCCAACCGGGCGAGTTGCTCGAGTGGCTGGTCGACGACGCCGAGACCGCGGTGCTCGGTCTCTATCTGGAAGCCGCGCCCGACGGCCGCCGGCTCGTCAGCGCCCTCCGCCAAGCGGCAGGGCGAAAGCCGGTCGTGCTACTCGTCGGAGGTTCGAGCCGCCAAGGGGCTCGCGCGGCCGCCTCGCACACGGCCGCACTTGCCGCCGACGCGCGGATCTGGGATGCCACCGCCCGATCCACCGGCGTCGCGATCGTCGCCACGCTCGAGGACTTCCTCGCCGTACTGGCCTTTCACCAGCGTTACGCGACAAACGCCGTCGATGTCGACGCGTCGGTGCTGATCGTCGGGCCGGGAGGCGGCGCGTCGGTGCTCGCCACCGATGCCTGCGACCGAGCCGGGCTCACGGTCAAGGCCGTGGAGGGTGAGGTCGTCGCGCAGCTACGCCAGCTCGGGTACGGCGCCGGCTCCAGCGTGGCGAACCCGGTCGAGATCCCGCTCGGCCCCGCCGTCGCGCCCGACGGCTTCAACCGCGTGCTCGACGAGGTCTTCGCGCGCCAGCGCTACCGCGACGCCTTGCTCCACGTGAACGTCCAGGCCTATTACAGCTACGGCACCACCGGAGTCTCATCGCTGCTCGCGCTCCTCGCGCAGCTCGGCGCGAGCGACTGGCCGGGAACACGTGTCGCGTTGGTGCTGCGCAACCTCGAATGTGCCTCGCCCGACGACGTGAGGGCGCTTGCAGACGCGTGCGCAGCCGCCGAGCTGGTGTGCTACCGCGACTTCGACGAAGCAGCCACGGCTGTTGCCGCCGCCCAGCGGTTCGACCGCGCACGCCGCCGCTGAGCCGGTCACGAGCGGGGGAGGTTTCGTGCCCAAGCCGAGCCGGACCGCGAGCAACGGCGAAGCCACGCGGCGCCGGATCCTGACCGTGGCCGAGCGATTGTTCGCGCTGCGGGGCCTCGACGCGGTCTCGATCCGCGACATCACCGAGTCGGCCAAGGCCAACACCGCGGCGATCCACTATCACTTCGGCTCCAAGCGCAAGCTCGTGGTCGCCATTCTCGAGCGGCGGGCGGGAGAGCTGGCCGAACGCAGGGGAGTGCTGCTCGACAAGATCGAGTCGGACTCACATCCCGATCTGCGTGACGTCATCGAGGCGATGGTGCTGCCGTCGGCGGAGATGGTGGCCGACAAGAGGACCGGCGGCCGTCACTACATCGGTTTCCTCGCCGGGGTGACGAGCCACCCGGAGTACATGCCCCTGATCAACCAGGTCTACGACCCAACTGTGTCCCGCTATCTCGCCGCGCTCGAGCGCGTCACGCCCCATCTGCCGCCCGACATTCGGGCCCTCCGCTTCGCGCTGGCCAAGCTGTTCCTCAACCAGGTACTCGGCCAACCCGGCGCTCCCGTGCATCACTGGCTCGAGCAGCAGGCGCCCGGCGCCGATGTCAACCTGACCGATCGCATCGTGGATTTCCTCGTCGGAGCCTTCCGCGAACCGCACAGCTGCTGAGAACCAGTGGCGAGTCATCAGCACTCGAAGCGCCAGCCGTGCCCCTCGCGCACGAGGTTCCCGGCCGTCGGCGCTACGAAGTGTGTGCCGATGACCAGCGTCGAGTCGTCGCCGTAACGTTCGGCGAAGGCGCGGCGCGTACTGCGCGCGACGTCGGCATCGCTGTCCGAAGCGCTGCGCAGCTCGGGTTCCGCGAACTGCACCGGATGGTGGACCACGTCACCCGTGATCACGGCCTCCTCGCCCTCGGACCTGATACGCACGCTCACGTGGCCCGGCGTGTGCCCGGGTGTCGGCTCGAGACGCACTTCGTCACAGATCTGGTGGACGGGCAGCACCAGATCGACGAGCCCGGCGTCGAGCACCGGCCGCAGCGTGTCCCCGAGATTGGTCAGCTCGGTCTCCGTCGAGCGCCAGTGCTCCCATTCGTCACGCGCGACGAGATGCCGTGCCTGCGTGAACGTGACCGTCCAGCGGCCGTCGACGAGCATCGTGTGCCAGCCGACGTGATCGAAGTGCAGGTGCGTGCACACGACCGTGTCGATCCGCTCGCGCGGATACCCGACGGCGGCCAGATCGTCGAGGAACGGCGTGTGCATGGGCGGGAGCTCCGGCAGCGTCGTGCGATCGTTGCCGATGCACGTGTCGACGAGGATCGTTTGCTCACCGGTCGCGACAACCAGGGCGTGGAATGACAGCAGCGCCAGGCCTTCTTCGTTCACGAAATGCGGTCGCAGCCAGCGGTGCCGGTCGACGTCGGCCGCGGTGGCGTCGGGTAGGAGTCCCTGCAGCGGGAGGGGCAGCACGAGCTCCGGCACTTTTGTGATCTCGACGCTTCCGATCCTCCACCGTTCCATCGTCACTCGAGCCATTCGCGGAAGACCTCGTCGTTGTGGGCGCCGAGCTTCGGACCGGTCGCACGGACTCGCCCCGGGGTCGCGCTGAGGCGCGGGGTCGGAGCCGGCATCGTCAGCGGACCGAGCTCGTCGTCGTCGACGCGCACCAGGCTGGCCCGGCTGGCGACGTGCTGATCGTCGAGGATGGCAGGCAGATCGTTCACGGGCGCAGCCGGAATGCGCGCGCCGAGGAACGCGTCGATCACGTCGTCGCGATCGCGCACCGCGATCCAGCCCGCGACGAGCCCGTCGAGCTCGTCGGCCGCCGCCAGGCGCGCCGCCGACCGGCCGAAGCGCGCTTGGTCCTCTGGTGTGTCGCGCGCGATGAGCGGGAGGAGCCGCGCGACTTGTGCGTCGGTCGTGCCCGAGACCACGACCCATTGACCGTCGCCCGTGCGGTAGACGTTGCGCGGAACGCCCCCCGGCACGCGGCTGCCGGTTCGCCGGGGCGGCTCGCCCGTCGGGTCGTACGCCGCGATGGTGCCGGCGAGGAGTTGCAGGATTGGCTCGTACATGCTCACGTCGACGTGCTGGCCGCGCCCGCCACCGGCGTCGCGGTGGTAGCAGGCGGCCAGCGTGCCGATGATGCCTGCCATCGCGGTGACGGTGTCACCCAGAGCGATCGACGGCAGCATCGGCGGGCCGTCGGCTTCGCCGATCATGTTCGTGAGCCCGCCGAACGCCTCCGCCAGGGTGCCGGCGCCGGGCCGGTCCCGGTACGGGCCGGTCGCGCCGTAGCAGCTGACGCTCACCATCACGAGGCGGTCGTTGCGGGCGCCGAGCTCGTCGTACGTGCAGTGCCAGCGCTCGAGCGTGGGACGCGGGAAGTTCTCGACCAGCACGTCAGCTCGCTCGACGAGCCGGTGGAGGAGGTCGCGCCCGGCCTCGTCGTCGAAGTCGAGTGTGACCGAACGCTTGTTGCGCGCGGCCAGCGCCCACATGAGCGAGTGCCCGGAGCGCTGCACTCCCATGGCCCGCAACGGATCACCCTGGGGCGGCTCGACCTTCACGACGTCAGCGCCGAGATCACCGAGCACAGCTGCGATCTGTGGCGCCGCGAACAAAGTCGAGATGTCGAGGACGCGCAGCCCACCGAGCGCACCGTCTGCCATGCCGGCGCCGCTCAGAACGGCCGGGTCACGGCCTTCGTCGGCCCGAAGCTGTGCAGCGCGTACGCGTGCAGATTGCCGAGGCCACCGCACACCATGACCAGCACGTCGTCGGGTCGCTCCACGAGGTGCACCATCCCGTCGGTGCCGATCCGGTCGCGCTCCTCCAGGTAGGCGTGGTACTGCGGCGGCCACCAGGAGACAGGCAATGCGGCGTGGCGCCACAGCGCGCGCTGGACGTCTTCGATGGCGGGGAAGTCAGCGGCGATCAGGTCGGCCCACGGCGGCGCCAACGCGACCAGGACCTCGGCGCCGGAGTGGCTGATGAACGCGTTCGTGCCCGGGTACGCGATCGACTTCCCGATGAGCTCCACGAGCAGCGCACCGGTGTCGGCCACGATGTCGGCGATGTCCATGGTCCCGACGCAGCCGTGGACCGTGACGGCATTGCCGCTGACCCCGCGACGTTCGGCCAGCGGCGCCCACGGTGAGCGTTCCTCCCACTCGCCTACGACGATGCCGGCGACCCGTCCGGGCTGGCCGAACACGCTCTTCGAGGAGACGCCCACCACCTGGCCGGCGACGTTGCGCATGACGAGGCGCAACGCGCGGCCGATCGACGGTCCCGGCCCGGCCTCACCGCCGAAGCACCCCGTGGCGTAGGGGATGGCGAGCTCGTGGCGTGCGGGACCGTTCACGAACAGGCCCGGTACGACCGAGCTGGTGGTGGTGTTCAGCGAGAACAGGTCGAAGGCCGGGTCGGCGCAGGCCTCGACGGCCGCACACAGAAGGGGCATCGCCGTCGAGGGCGCTCCCGCCATGATGGCGTTGATCGCCACCTTCTCGACCGTGCAGCGTCCGTTGCGGGGAGGCAGCTCGGCGAGCAGATCGTCGGGGAAGCGGTTCGACGCCGCGACGTACTCGCGCACGAACTCCTCCACCGGGGGCACCAGCGGGAGCCCGTCGCCCCACCCGGCGTCGGTGGCGAACTTGGTGAACGCGATGACGTCGATGTCGGTGTCGATGCGGGGGCTCGTCAGCCAGTCAATCTGGCACCCCGAGGGCCCGCAGGAGCGGTCGATAGTGCTGTCGGCCAATCTCACGCACCTCCGGCTCGGGCCGGGTGTCGAGCGGGTAGGGGAGCACGAGCACGCGCAGCGCCGCGTGTCCGGCGTTCGCGGCCATCGTGTGGGCCAGCGGCTCGAACTCTTGCGTTACGACGGCGACCGCCGTCTTGCCTCGGGAGGCCACGGCCAGGGTGTCGTGGACCGTCCACGAGGTGCACGATCCTCAGTTGCCGAGCCCGACGACGGCGACGTCGACCTCGTCGACGAAGCGTTCCAGCTGCGCGCGAGTGCGCTCGCCTTCTTCGCCGATGCGGTTCCCCGCGCACCACGGCCGGATCTCTGCCCCTGCTTCGCCCAGCATCGTCGTCCACTCGTCGATCACCCACTCGAACGACCGCCACGTGCGGTCGTAGCGGAGGCCGACGAGCTTCCGTGCGAGTGCCCCGGCATCCGGCCCGGGATCGGCGCCCATCTCCGGGGGTGGCGCCGTCGGGTCGAGGACCTTCATGCGGACCATGCGAACCTCCTTATCGGTCATCCGAGCATACGCTTGCTTGGTCATGGCGGATCTGGCGTTCGCGACGCTCAATCACTCACCGCTCGTCGAACCGCACGCCGACTTGCTCACACAGATCGCAGCCGCCGCCGACGCCGGGTATCCGATGGTGAGCCCCGACGTCTTCTCGATCCGCGCCCATCTCGCCGGCGGTGGATCGCTCGCGCAGCTCGCCGACGCATTGTCCGATCGACGGCTCGCGTGCCTCGACCTGGCCGGGCTGACGGTCGGCGCCGACGAGGGACGGACCAAACGCGAGGCCGACGAGCTGCTCGAGATGGCGCGGGCCCTGGACGCGATGTGGGTACAGGTCCGCGTCGTCGACGACGTCGACGAACGGATCAGGGGCCTGTTCGCATGGAGCACCGACCATTTCGGTGCGTCGGGCGTCGGCCTGGCAGTGGAGTTCTCGCCGCTCACGAAGGTCAAGACCATCACGGACGCGCGCCAGCTGCTCGCCGGCGCCGGAGGTGACGTCCGGACGGGCGTGATCGTCGACACGTGGCACTTCTTCCGCGGCGACGACGGCTGGCCCGCCCTCGAGCAGTTCCCGGTCGACGAGGTCGCGTTCGTCCAGTTCAGCGACGGGCTGCCGCCCGGCGAAAACCCGGGTCACGACACGCTGCACCGGCGCGCACTCCCCGGCGCCGGTGAATTCGACCTCGACCGGTTTGCGGGGTGCTTGCGCGCGAAAGGCTTCCGAGGCCCCGTCAGCGTCGAGGTGCTCTCGGAGGAGCTGCGCGTGATGCCGGTCGACGAGTTCGCACGCCGAACGCTGCAGACGTCCCTCCCGTTTTGGCGTCGCTGACCTAGAACTCTTCGAGGTCAACGACGCCAGAACCATCGGCAACCACGTTGCGGAGCGGCTCGCGACGCACATAGCGGCCGAGGTTGTCGGCGAAGAGGTCGAACACGGACTCGACGTAATGGTCGAGCGAGGCCGACGAGTGCGGCGACAGGCGAAGATTCGGCGCGTCCCACAGCGGGCTGGCGGCGGCCAGCGGCTCCTCTCGGGTGACGTCGAGCACTGCCGCCCCGAGGTGGCCGGATCGGAGCGCGTCGAGGAGCGCGGCCTCGTCGACGAGCGAGCCTCGCGCGACGTTGCAGAACACCGCGCCCGGTCGGATGGCGGCGAAGGCGGCCGCGTCGAAGAGGTCTTGGGTCTTGGCGGTGGCCGGGGCACACACGACGACAGCATCGACGCGTGAGAGCACGTCGTGAAGGCGTTCCGGTCCGACCACTTCGTCGACCATCGGCGAGCGGTCGTCCGCCCCGGGTCGCCGCCGCACGGCGAGCACCCGCATTCCCAGCGCTCGTGCCCGCTCGGCCACCGCGGCGCCGATCGCTCCCAGCCCCACCAGCCCCAGCGTGAGGCCGGACACCTGTCGGCCGTACGCCGGCTCCCACACATGACGGCGCTGCTGATCGGCAAGCTCGTCGAAGCGCTTCCAGATGGCGAGGAGCTGCCCGACCACGAACTCGGCGATCGGTACCGCGGCAACGCCCGCCGCATTGGTGACCACGACGTCCGGCCCCAGCTCCGCGCCTCGGAAATGGTCGGTCCCGGCGCCGATGGCCTGCACCCAGCGCAGGCCCGGCGCGAACGTTCCCAGGCCGACCGGCAGGTCGAGGGCGAGCAGCACCTCGGCCCGGGCGAACGCGTCGCGCTGTGTGCCCGTGAGAGCAGAGGCGCGGGCCCGCAACTCCTCGAGCGAGCCCTGGCTGCGCGCCGCCCGCATACCGTGCGGCTCGACATAGGGCACCGCGACCACGTCGAGATCCGGCGACACCGCCCGCAGCGCGTCCACCAGATGGCGCGGGGGATCGGGCGGATAGGCGACGTGAACGATCATGCTCCGCTGCGCGTCCTCCCCGCGAACATTGTCGACCACCGTTTCGAATCGTAAGGTCGCTCGCACCGTGGAGGTGCACCCATGAGCCGGATTCTCGTCGCCTCGCCCGAAGGAGCCGTCGTCCGCCGTCGCGGTCGGCTTGCCGCCCCGCCGGCGGCGCTGGAGGGGAAGCGCGTCGCGGTGCTCGTCAACGGGAAGCCCAACGCCGGCCTCCTCCTCTCCACCGTCGCCGAGGACCTGGCGAACAAGGCGGGCATGCGACTCGGACCGGTGCTGGGAAAGCGGAGCGCGGCCGAGCCCGCCGACGCCGAGGTGCTCGACAACCTGCGACGCACCGCCGAGGTCGTGCTGACGGGAAGCGGCGATTGAGGATCGTGCACGTCGTGGAGTGTCCACGACCTCGTCCAGCTCGAAGAGGCGGGCATCCCTACCGTCCTGCTCGCCACGAAGCCGTTCGAGCCGATGGCACGCGGCGCGGCCGGGGCCCGCGACCTTCCCGACGCCAGGATCGTCGCGATCGCACATCCGCTGGGCGGCATCGACGAGGACACCGTGCGCGCCCGCGCCGCGAGCGCGGTCGACGCGGTGCGCGCCCTCGTCACGCCTCCAGGGGCAGTGTGACGCTCTTCGTGACGCCCCAGCTGAGCAGCACCGACGAGTGCTTGCCCGGCCCGCCGGCAACGAGCACCCGGTAGTTGTCGGGGTGCGCGGTCAGTGGGAGCAGCGCGTCGTCGGCGACGGCGTGCATCCACGGTTCCCACAGCGGGGGATCGAACGCCGCGCGCATCTGCCCGGCGGGGAGCCGCGCCCGCTCGAAGAGATAGCTCTGCACGTCGTCGCGCGACCAGCCGGCTTCGGCCATCGTCACGGCGTGCTCGGGGCAGAGCACAACGAAGATCTCGGCGCTGCTCACGGGGGCGTTGTTCGACCCGAGTTGGGCGATAACGGTGGCCGCCTTCTCGAGGATGCCCTCCGGTAGCCGGCTCCACATGTCGTGGAAGTTGTGCGGGTTCTCGGTGCAGGCGACCGTGACCGCGCTGTCTGCGATCACGCCTTTCGTCCACGGATATGGCGGCCACGGCGAATCGGCCGCGTTCTCGGCGATGCAGTACGTGTACTTGCTGGGCTGTCCCTGCGTACTGGCATCCCCGGCGCCCGGTCGTGCGCCACCGACGTGCATCAGCAGGAACCGCACCGCCCGGCCAACGGTCGCGTTGGCGCGCCAGCCCGGGCCGAACGCCCCGAGCCCGGCGTTGAAGCCGAGGTTGTCGGCGGCGCGACCGTGCACGATCACGAGCGGCGCGACCGGATGGGTCGTCGCCTGAACACCTTCGAGGTTCAGCTCCGGACTGGCGAGGGCGCGTGCCGCCGCCATCAGGACGGGCATCACGTCGGGTGGGCAGCCGGCGAGCACGGCGTTGACGGCGATTGCCCGACCGGTGGCGGCTCCGTTGCGGGGCGGGAGCACCGCGACGGCCTCGTCGGGGTCGGTGCCGAGCGCCTGCAGCATCCCGTCCACGCGCTCGGCGGTGGGCGCGACCACCGGCAGCCCGTCGCCCCACCCGCGGTCTTCGAGTAGCTCGAGGAGCGCTTCGGGCGAGTCGTCGACCTCGATCCACTCCTCGGCGGCGTCGCTCACGAGGCCTCCCGGTGCTCGTTCTCGTGCGGAGAAGATAGAGAAGATAGAACTGACTCCAGCAGACGCCTCCCGTGAAGGCGGCGGGGAGAGCTCGATGGGACGCTACGGGTACTACGTCGTCGACGCCGACGGGCACGGCGGGGAGCCGGTGGGCTGGCGCAAGCGGGTGCCGGAGCGGTTCCGGGCCCGGATGGTGGAGTACGTGCGCGCGACCAAGGAGCACTACGGGCGGGCGGCGGCGGCGGTGCCGGGCGGCGGCATGCAGATCAGCGGTCGCAATCCCCGCACGCCGGTCTGGGCCGAGGACGACTTCGAGGTCACCCCGCCCACCGGCATGCGGCCCGGGATGTACGACCCGGTGGCGCGGCTGGACGACATGGACCTCGAAGGTATCGACGTCGCAGTGCTGTTCCCGCCGGGAGCGGGGGAGGAGTTCGCGCTGCATGACCGCGAGTTCTCGGTCGCCCTGTGCCGTGCGCTCAATGACGCCCGGGCCGAGTTCGCCGCCCACGCGCCCGACCGGCTGAAGCTCGTGGCGAAGCTGCCGATGCTCGACCCCGAGGCCGCCGCCGAAGAGCTCGAGCGTTGCGTGCGGGCGAATGGGTTCGTCGGGCTCGTGTGCGCCCAGCACATCCTCGACAAGAACCTCGATCATCCGTCTTTCGACGTCGTCTGGCAGACGGCCGAGCGGCTCGGCGTCGCGGTCTGCGTGCACGGCGGCGGCCAGGCGCCGGGGCAGGTGCCGTTCGTGATCGAGCGCCTCGACTCGATTCTCACGGTGCATGCGTTCACGCACCCCGTGGGCGCCATGCTCGCGCTCACGTGCTTCACGGTCGGCGGCGTGCTCCACCGTTTCTCCGAGCTCCGGGTCGGGTTCCTGGAGGCGGGTGCAGGTTGGCTCCCGTTCTGGCTCGAGCGGCTCGACGAGCACTGGGAGCACGTACCCGACCAGGCGCCGCTCATCGACCGGCCGCCCTCCGAGTACCTCGAGGGGAGATGCTTCGTCAGCTGCGAGCCCGACGAGCGCGCTGTTCCGTACGTGCTCTCGGCGACGGGAGACGTCGTCTGCTACGCCTCGGACTATTGCCATTGGGACTGCGCCTTCCCTGACACCGTTCGGATCATCCGCGACCGCGACGACCTCGACGACGAGGAGAAGATCGGTGTGCTCGGACGGAACGCGGCGCGGCTCTACGGCATCCCGATGCCCGCCGCCGTGTGATCGTCGACACGCACGTCCACGTCGTCGCCGCCGACAGAGCTCGTTACCCGCTTCGTCCCATCGGCGTGAGCCTCGACTGGTTCCGCGAATCACCGGTCGCGGTCGAGGACTTCCTGGAGCTCATGACGGCGGCCGGCGTCGACCGAGCCGTCCTCGTCCAGCCCATGAGCGCGTACGGCTTCGACAACCGCTACGTGATCGACGCGGCCCGAGCGCATGCCGCGCGCCTGGCCAGCGTGGTGATCCTCGACACCGCCGACGACCCGGCTCGGCGACTCCGCACCATGGCGAGCGGAGGCGTCAGCGGGGTGCGGCTGTTCGCGATCGGGAACCCGACTCTCGCTCGGCTCGACGACCCGAGCGCCCTCGGGGTCTGGGAGGTGGCAGCCGAGCTCGGTCTCCCCGTGGTCGTGACGGTCCTCCCGGACCAGATACCCGAGTTGCGCGCCATGCTCGAGCGGTTCCCCGAGGTCACCGTCGCGCTCGACCACTGCGGGTTCCCCGACTTGAGCGGTGGCCCGCCCTATCCGAAGGCGGCCGACCTGTTCGAGCTTGCGACGCTGGCGAACGTCTCTCTCAAGGCGTCGTGTTACCTGCTGGAACAGGCCGAGGCCGCGGGCGATCCACGCGACCTCGTCGACCGCCTCGCGGCAGCATTCGGCGCCGACCGCCTGCTCTGGGGCTCCGACTACCCGCAGACACACGACCGTCCGTATGCCGCGCTCGTGGACATGGGACGCGCCGCCTGCTCGCGGCTCTCGCCGGCGGACCAGCGCGGCTTTCTCGGTGAGAACGCGCTGCGCCTGTGGCCGCGGCTCGGCGGTGGCGCGTGATCGCTGACGTCGGCTTCGACGTCTTCGACGTGCACCACCACGTCGGGCGCGCCTTCGACGCGCTCGGCGGTGACCTGGACGACGCCGGCGGCAACGCGGCGGAAGTCGCCCGAGTGGAGCTCGCCGAGCGGCTCCGGATCATGGACGAAGGGGGAGTCAGGCAGGCGCTCGTGATCCCCGGCCATGGTTACCTTCGCCCAAACGGTCTCGCCGACACCCGGCGGGTCAACAATGAGATCGCCGCGTACCGCGACGACAGTCCGGACCGGTTCCCGGTCGCATGCGGCATTGTCGAGCCGCGCGACGGGCCCCACGCTCTCGATGAGCTCGAACGAGTCGGTTCGGAGCTCGGGCTCGTCGCCATCAGCTTCCACACGCGCTTCCAGGGCGTGTCGATGGACAGTCGGTGGATCCTGCGATACCTCGATCGCATGGGTGAGCTCGGGCTCGTGCCGGTCATCCACGCCATGGACGACACGCCCGAGGAGTCACTGTGGAAGCTCGCATCGATCGCTCGCTTCCTCCCCGACCTGACGATCCTGGCTCTCGACGCCTTCTCGTCGTACGAGGCCACGAGGCAATGCTTCTTCGTGGCAGACGTCGCGCCCAACGTCGTGTTCGACACAAGTCTGAGCTACAACTTCGACTTCATCGAAGAGTTCGCGGTGCGTTTCGGCTCTGAACGCGTGTTGTTCGGCACCGACTTGTACTCGTGGCCGGTGGGCCGGCGCGTGAGTCATCTCCTTCCGCAGATCGTCGAGTGCGGGCTGCCTCGCGAGACGAAGGCCGCGATCCTTGGCGACAACGCCCGGCGGCTCTTCGGCATGCGCGTCGGCACCGACGACCCTGCCCTCAGGTGAGCTCGTGACTCGCGCCGACGACACTCCGGTCCCCGACTTCCCCGCATTGCTCCGGCTCGATGGTCGGGGCTTCGTCGTCATCGGTGCCGGCCAGGGCATCGGCCGTCAAACGACGCACGCCCTTGCCGCGGCCGGCGCCCGAACCGTGTGTGTCGACGTCGACGCCGAACTGGCTGACGACATCGCTGCCGAAGTGGGTGGTGTTCCGTGGGTCGGTGACGCCACGAATCGCGCCGACGTCGCGCGACTGTTCGCTGACAGCGGCGCAGCGCTCGGGCGCATCCACGGTGTCGTGGACATCGTGGGGATGGCGACGCGTTACGACCTCCTGGACCTCGACGACGAGACGTGGGACTGGCAGTTCGACATCGTCTTGCGCCACGCCATGCTCGCGATGCAGTACGGCGGCCGATCCATCGCGGCGACGGGTGGTGGGACGATCGTGTTCGTGGCGTCGGTCTCGGGCGTCACGAGCGCGCCGCGACACGCGGCGTACGGCGCCGCCAAGGCCGGCCTGCTGTCGCTCGTTCGAACCGGCGCGGTCGAGCTCGGCCCGTCGGGAATCCGTGTGAACGCGGTCGCACCCGGTGTCGTCTGGACGCCTCGGGTGTCGGCGTTCCTGGGCGACGAGGGGCGGCGCCGAAACGTCGAGAACACGCCCCTCGGGCGGGTCGCGCAACCCGCCGACATCGCGGCTGCGATCCTTTTCCTGTCCTGCGACCTGAGCGCGTTCGTCAACGGGCAGACATTGGTGGTGGATGGCGGCGTCGGCGCCAAGTTCCCGTATCCGCGCCCACCGAGCGAAGACTGAGGCACACTCCCGTTTCACTCGCTACAGAGGTGGGTACCTCACAATCACACAAGGGCGGCTGGCTGGCTGATCACCAGGAGAGTGGATGGCCGGCGTCACGCTCGACGAGGTCACGAAGATCTACCACGACGGCACCCTCGCCGTTTCCGATCTCGGCCTCGAGATCGCGGACGGCGAGTTCATGGTGCTGGTGGGGCCGTCGGGCTGCGGCAAGACCACTGCGCTCCGCATGGTCGCCGGGCTCGAGTCGATCACCGAAGGCCATGTCCGGATCGGCGAACGCGTCGTCGACCGGCTTCCTCCGAAGGATCGCGACATCGCGATGGTCTTCCAGAACTACGCCCTCTACCCGCATCTGTCGGTAGCGGACAATCTCGCCTTCAGTCTCAAACTCCACAAGGTGAGCCGGGACGAGGTCCGACGGCGTGTCGCCGAAGCGGCGCACATCCTCGGGCTCGAAGAGTTCCTCGAGAGGAAGCCTCGGAACCTTTCGGGCGGCCAGCGGCAGCGGGTCGCCATGGGTCGCGCCATCGTCCGTGAGCCCAGCGCGTTCCTGATGGACGAACCGCTTTCGAACCTCGACGCGAAGCTGCGTGTCCAGATGCGCGCCGAGATCGCCCGCATCCAACGTGACCTGGGCACCACGACGATCTACGTCACGCACGATCAAACCGAGGCGATGACGATGGGTGACCGGGTCGCGGTCATGAAGCGGGGCGTCCTACAGCAGGTTGACAAGCCGCAGGGCCTCTACGAGCACCCCGTGAACCTGTTCGTCGGCGGGTTCATCGGGTCGCCGGCGATGAACCTGGTGCAGGCGACGCTCGAGGCGTCCAACGGCGACTTGAGCGTGCGCTTCGGAGAGCAGACGCTGCGCCTCGCGGACTCCCTCGTCGCAGAGCGTCCGCGGCTCCGCGAGCGCACGAACCGACCGGTCGTGCTCGGCATCCGGCCCGAGAGCCTCGAAGACGCCGCGGTGGCGATGGACGCCCCCGCGGACCGGCGCATCACGGGCACGGTCGAGCTCGTCGAGCTCATGGGCGCGGATGCGTACGTGCATTTCACGGTCGACGCCAAGCCCGTCTTCACCGAGGACACCCGCGACCTCGTACGCGAACGGGCCGAGATCAGCGACGCCACGCTCGCGCAGCGTGCAGGTGAAGAACACACCGACTGTGTTGCCCGCGTGCACCCGGACACCCGCGCGCGGGAGGGAGAGACGACCGAGCTCGTGGTCGACACCAGCCGGCTGTACTTCTTCGATCTCGAGACCGGGCTCGCCCTCGGCGACGGCGGTCCCGAGAGGAAAGGGGACGGGCAGGCCTGACAACGGAGGGAGAGATGTCGAAGCTCAGGAAGTTCGTAGGGCTCGGTGCTGCTGCGCTGCTGATCGTCGCGGCAGGCGGCCGGGCCGTACCGTCACAAAACAAGCCGCTCGACGGGCAAAAGGTCGAAGTGGCGGCAGTCTGGACGGGGACCGAGCAGAAGAACTTCAAGAAGGTCCTCGACGCCTTCAAGAAGAAGACCGGCGCTTCGGTCACGTTCACCTCGACCGGCGACGACATCGCGCCCGCGTTGGAACCCCGCATCGCGGGTGGCAACCCGCCCGACGTCGCCGTTCTCCCGCAGCCGGGACTCCTGCGCGACTTTGCCCAGCGCGGCGCGCTGCGGCCGATCGAGGACGTCGCCGGCACGGAGGTCGACTCGAACTACGCGCCCATCTGGCGTGAGCTCGGATCCGTGGACGGACAGCTCTACGGCGTGTGGTTCAAGTCCGCGAACAAGTCACTCGTCTGGTACAACACGAAAGTCTTCCGCGACGCCGGAGTGCAACCCGCGACCGACTTCAACCAGCTGCTGCAGGACATGAAGACGATCGCCGATTCGGGCGTGAAGCCGTTGTCAGTCGGCGCTGCGAACGGGTGGACGCTCACGGACGTCTTCGAGAACGTCTACCTGGCGCAGGCGGGCGCCGAGAAGTACGACCAGCTCGCGAAGCATCAGATCCCGTGGACCGACGACTCGGTCAAGCAGGCGCTGACCACGATGGGTCAGATCGTCCAGGCCGACTATCTGCCCGGCGGGACGAGCAAGACGCTGCAGACCGAGTTCCCGCAGTCGGTCCAGAACCTCTACGCCAGCCCGCCCAAGGCCGGAGTGGAGATCGAGGCCGACTTCGTCGCCGGGGTGATCTCGGGCGACACGAAGGCGAAGTTGGGCAAGACCGCCAAGTTCTTCCCGGTGCCGGGCATGAGCGGCGGTCCCGCTCCCGTGGTCACCGGCGGTGATGTCGCCGTCCTGTTCAAGGACTCGGAGGGTGGCAAGGAGCTGGTCAAGTTCCTGGCGACGCCGCAGGCAGCCCAGGTGTGGGCGAAGGCCGGGGGCTACATCTCGGCGAACAAGAGCGTCTCGCCGAACGCGTACTCCAACTCGACGTTCCGTCAGATCGCCAACGTGCTCGTCACCTCGTCGAACGTGCAGTTCGACATGTCCGACCAGCAGCCGGCCTCGTTCGGGGCCACCGACGGACAGGGGGAATGGAAGATCTTCCAGGACTTCCTGAGAAACCCGTCCGACGTCGACGGGACGGCGCAGCAGCTCGAATCGGCGGCGGCGCAGGCATACGCCGGCGGATGAGCTGAGCTGACGCCGTGGCGGACGACGGCGAACGCTCGACCGGGATCGAGGAGGGCTCGGCGCCGGCGGGGGCGCCGAGCCCACCGGATCAGGCCGAGCCGGCAGTTGCAGTCGCGACCGCGGGTCCGACCGTTCCGGGCCGGCCCGGCGCAGCGCGCCCGGCGCCCCGTGAACGTGGCGTCGGGTACAGCCCCCGCCTCGCGTTGCTGTTCCTGCTGCCGGCGTTGGTCGTGTTGGGCGCGCTGGTGGTCTATCCGATCTTCTACACGGTCGGACGCAGCCTCTTCGACCGGCCCGGGAGCTCGTTCGTCGGGGTCGACAACTACCGCGAGATGTTCGAGCTGGAGGAGACGCGGACCGCGATCCGCAACAACGCCATCTGGGTCGTCGCCGCCCCGACGCTCGCCACCGGCATCGGGCTGATCTTCGCGGTGCTGGCCGAGCGGGTGCGCTGGCAGACCGTGTTCAAGGTCGCAGTCTTCATGCCGATGGCGATCTCGTTCCTCGCCGCCGGTGTGATCTTCCGACTCGTGTACGAAGAAGAACCCGAGCGCGGGCTCGCCAATGCCGTCGTCGCCCGTGTTGTCGACACGGTCCGGCCTCCAGGCGAGATCGAAGGCGCCCGGCCATCGCAAACCGACGCCGCCCGCCGCTCGGACGGCGGCTACGCCACAGTGCAGTCGTTCCGGCCCGGCCAGGTGGTCGGGATCGGCCTGGCGGGGATCACCCAAGCCCGCATACCGAAAGGCTCGGCCCTCGCGCGGGCGCCGACCAGCGGCGGGCGCGGCGCGCTGCGGGGAGTCGTGTGGCTCGACTTCACGCGCGGCGGCGGCGGACAACCCGGTGTCGTCGACGCGACCGAGCGGGGTCTCCGGGGCGTCGACGTGGAGGCCGTCCGCAATGAAAACGTCGCCGGGACCGCGACCACGAAGCCGGACGGGTCCTTCAGGATCGACGGGCTCGAGCGTGGGAGCTACCGGGTGCGTCTTGCCGCGTCGAACTTCCGGCAGCCGTACGGCGGCGTCGAATGGCTCGGTCCGAGCCTCATCACCCCCGCGATCATCGGTGCCTTCCTGTGGATCTGGGTCGGCTTCGCGATGATCGTCATCGGCGCCGGGTTGGCGGCGATCCCACGGGAGGTGCTGGAGGCCGCGCGCACTGACGGCGCCGGGGAGTGGCAGGTCTTCCGGCGGGTCACCGCGCCGCTGCTCCGTCCCGTGCTGCTCGTCGTGCTCGTGACGTTGATGATCAACGTCCTCAAGATCTTCGACCTGGTGTTCGTGATAGCGCCTCCCTCTGTGCAGGACGACGCGAACGTCGTGGCGCTCGAGATGTGGCGGGTCTCGTTCGGAGGCCAGCTCGACCAGGGCCTGGGGAGCGCGCTGTCGGTCCTGCTGTTCGTGTTGGTGATCCCGGCGATGATCTTCAACATCCGACGGCTCCGTTCGGAGGAACGATGACGTCCACCACCGGGACTGCGCCGAAGGCCGTCCCGCGGCCTCCTCGTGAGTCGTTGGCCCGCCGGATCGGGTACGCCGTCGCGAAGGGGCCGGTGCACATCGTGCTGATCGTGGTCGCGCTGGCGTGGCTCACGCCCACCGTCGGGTTGCTGGTCGCGTCGGGACGCCTCGAGTCCGACAACGCGCAGAGCGGATGGTGGAATGCCCTGACCCACACGAGCCAGCTGACCTTCCAGAGCTACCGCGACATCCTCGATACGCCCGAGATCGTCAATGCCTTCTGGAACACCGTGTTCATCACGGTGCCGGCCACGCTCGGCGTCGTGCTGATCGGCTCGCTGGCCGCGTACGCGTTCGCCTGGATCGACTTCCGCGGTCGCGACTGGGCGTTCGTGGGCGTGGTCGCGTTGCTGGTGGTGCCCATCCAGGTCGCGCTGATCCCGGTCGCCGACCTCTACGGACGTCTGGGGATCTTCGGCGACCTCAGCGGGGTGGTGCTCTTCCACGTCGCGTTCGGCCTGCCGTTCGCCGTCTTCCTGTTACGCAACTTCTTCGCCGGGATCCCACGCGAGCTCCTCGAAGCGGCGCGTATCGACGGGGCCAGCGAGCTCAAGGTGTTCCGTACCGTCGTGCTGCCGATCGGGTTGCCCGCGATCGCCTCGCTGGCGATCTTCCAGTTTCTCTGGGTCTGGAACGACCTGCTGGTCGGGCTGGTGTTCGCCGACACGTCCCACGCGCCCCTCACCGTCGCGATCCGCAGTCAGCTGCGGCAGTTCGGCACCAATATCGACGTCATCGCGCCGGCCGCGTTCCTGTCGATGATCGTCCCGCTGATCGTGTTCTTCGCGTTCCAGCGGTACTTCGTGCAGGGGTTGCTCGCCGGGTCGGAGCGCTGACCCGACGGCACGCACCTAGCGCGCGGCGACGGCGGCTTTGCCGACCGGCGCCGCAGGAGCCGGAGCCTGCGACGGCGACCGGCTACGGGGAGTACGGCGTCTCCGGGCAGGCCAGCGGCTCGCCGTCCACGACGAGGTCGACTCGCTCGTTGTAGAAGCAGAACAATCGGGCGACGCCTTCGGCTTGGGGGATCGGCGCCTCATAGCTCCACACGAGATCGTCGTGGACATCGCCGTCGAGCTCGACGGACCAGTACGACGCCTGGCCCTTGAACGGGCAGACGGTCTCGCTGTTCGTGGG
Organism: Acidimicrobiia bacterium; assembly: GCA_035264545.1. Lineage (GTDB taxonomy): Bacteria > Actinomycetota > Acidimicrobiia > IMCC26256 > JACDBD01 > JALZAA01. The sequence continues at coordinate 4,114 of DATFPZ010000027.1, read as the reverse complement.
GCGGAGCAGCTCGGCGCGGACGTCCTCACGGGGGAGGTAGTAACGGGTCGGGAGGCCCGTCTCCTCCAGGAGCACCGGCCGGTCGGACTCTGCGACCTTGACGCCGTTGACGGAGACCTCGACGTGCAGGTCGGCGGGCGTGACGGTGATGCTGTGGCCTTGGGTCATACCTGATTCAACTCCGGATGGCGCGTGACATTCCATCCTGGCAGGTTGTCGGCGTGAACCGCACCGACCGGCTCTACGCAATCGTCGAAGTGCTGCGGGCCACCGCGCCGCGGGCGCGCGCGGCGCGAGACCTCGCCGAGCGTTTCGAGGTCAGCGTGCGCACGATCGAGCGCGACATCTCGTCGCTCCAGCAGTCGGGAGTCCCGATCTGGGCGACGCCCGGCCCGGGCGGGGGCTACTCCGTCGATCCGTCCATGAGCCTGCCGCCGCTGAACTTCAGCGCCGACGAGGCCACCGCGATCGCGGTGGCTCTGGCCGCCAGCGGCCCGATCCCGTTCGGCGACGCCGCCCGCTCCGCGCTGCGCAAGCTCGTCGCCGCGATGTCGGGCGCGAACCGGGAGGGCGCGCGCGAGCTCGTGGCGCGCATCCACCTGTTGCAGCAGCGGGGCCACCTCGACGCCACGCCGGTGATGCGGGCGGTCGAGACCGCGGTCGCCGATCGCAAGGTGCTCGAGCTCGACTACGTCGACCGTTCCGGGCAGCGAACCGAGCGCCGCCAGGTGGAGCCGTACGGGCTCGCCGGATCCCAGGATCACTGGTACCTCATGGCGTGGTGCCGCCTGCGCGGCGGCGGCCGCTCGTTCCGTCTCGACCGCATGCAGGGCGCGCGGGTCACCGACGAGCCGGCTCCCGAACGCGAGCTGCACGAGGTCGCGGGGGAGATCGCTTCGTTCGCGCGCGAGACCAGCCTCGAGGAGTGACGCGCAGGGCGCGCCTCAGCGCGGCAGCACCGCCCACACGAGCAGAGCCGCGACCACGGCGAGGGCGGCGACGACGACGACGATGTCGGAGGATCGCCGGACCTGCTTGCGGAACGGGTTGAAGCCCACGGCGCTACGGTAGCGGCCGCATGGAGACGCTCATCGTCGATCGCGCGGACGGCGTCGTCACGGTCACGCTCAACCGCCCCGACAAGAAGAACGCCATCAACGGTCCGATGTGGCGCGAGCTCATCGAGGTGTTCGACGAAGTCGCCGATACTCCCGGCGACCGTGTGCTCGTGATCACCGGCGCCGGCGACGGATTCTGCTCCGGGGCCGACCTCAGCCCGGGTGACAACCCGGACCTCGAGATCGACGCCGGCGGGATCGGCTCCACCTTCCGGCAGATGCGCGTCGTCGGCCGGGCCGCGTTGCGACTCCACCACCTGCCGCAGCCCACGATCGCCGCCGTCAACGGCGTCGCCGCCGGTGCGGGCCTGAACCTCGCGCTGGGCTGCGACCTCATCGTCGCCTCCGAGCGCGCCCGCTTCTCGGAGATCTTCTCCAAGCGGGCCCTCAACGTCGACTTCGGCGGCTCGTGGCTGCTGCCGCGCCTCGTCGGCCTCCACAAGGCGAAGGAGCTCGTGTTCTTCGCCGACATCATCGATGCCGCCGAGGCCGAGCGGATCGGCATCGTGAACCGGGTCGTGCCCGCCGACGACCTCGCGAAGATCTCGGGGGAGCTCGCGGTGCGGCTCGCCGCCCTGCCCCCGATCCAGCTGTCGATCTCGAAGCGCTTGCTCAACCAGTCGTTCTCGGTGTCGATGGCCGAGGCGCTCGAGTTCGAGGACACGGCGCAGGCGATGAACTTCGCGTCGAAGGACACCGCCGAGGCGATGGTCGCGTTCCTCCAGAAGCGCGAGCCGAAGTTCTCGGGCGAGTAGCGCGCGCATCATCGGGGCCACCACCAGCCCCGCCGGTGCTCGACCCATCCCTGGCGCTCGAGGGCGCGCAACGCGACCGTGACCGCCTCCGGTGGTAGCCGGGTGCGGCTGACGAGCTGGTCGACGGTGGCGGCTTCGCCCGCGCACGCCTCGAGGACGCGGGCGCCGTCCGGCTCGGGCGTGGCGCGCGGTGGCGGGGCGCCCCATCCGCGCCGGGAGCCCGGCGTCAGCCCGAGGGCGACCAGCACGTCGTCGGGATCGAGGAGCGGCTGCGCACCGTCGGCCAGCAACGCGTTGCACCCTTCGGCTGACGGATTGCGCCGCGAGCCGGGGACGACCAGAACGGGCCGACCGTACTCGAGCCCGTAGTCGGCGGTGATGCGCGCGCCCCCGCGCAGCGTCGCCTCCACGACCACGACGACGTCGGCGAGCGCGGCGATGATGCGGTTGCGAACGGGGAAACGGAAACGGTTGGCCTGCGCGCCGAAACCGGCTTCGCTCAAGAGCACCCCCGCCGCGCGCACGCGCTCGAAGAGCACGACGTGTCGGCGGGGATAGACGACGTCGAGACCGGTCGCGACGACCCCCGCCACCCCACCGCCGGCGTCGAGCGCCCCGAGGTGGGCGGCACCGTCGATCCCGATGGCAAGGCCGCTGACGACGGTGATGCCGCGCCGGGCGAGGAACGTACCCAGCTCGCGTGCGTCGGCGAGCCCGTGCACCGATGCCGAGCGGGTTCCCACGATCGCGACACGCGGCCGGCGCAGGACGTCCGACGCTGCTCCCTCGACGAGTAGCACCGCAGGGCGGTCGGGAATCTCGTCGCCGATCGGGTAGTCGGGGTGGCCGTCCCGCACGACCGCCGTGCCCCGGCGGGCCAGCTCCGGCGCGAGGTCGAGCGCGCGTGCCACGCGCGCCCAGCTGCGGGCCAGGGCGTCGCGCTCGTGAGTACGAACGAGTCGCGCGTCCGGCGCGAGCGCGGCACCCGCCTTGCCGTCGCGCACCGCGGCCAGCGCCGTGACGGGATCGGGCCACCGAGCGAGCACGGCGCGCAGTCGCCGCGGGCCCATGTCGGGTAGGCAGACGAGCGTGGCCGCGGCGACCTCTGTGGCCGCCAGCCGCGGTCGGGTCGCGTTCACGGCACGTCTTCGCGGAGGGCGGCGGCGAGTGTGACATGGCGTTCGCAGACTTCGGCGCTTCCCTCGAGGTCGGCGAGCGTGCGGGCGACGCGTCGCACCCGCGCCGCGCCGCGGCCTGTGAGCGCGTCGTGCCCGATCGCCCATCGCCATGCGTCGTCGGCGTCCTTGGATAACGGGATCACCTGCGCCAATGCCCCCGCAGGGACCCGCGAGTTCCGCCGCCACGGCCGGCGGGCGTAGCGAGCCTGCTGGCGGGCGACGGCCTCGGCGACGCGCTCGCGCACTGCGGAGGACGGCTCACCGGGCCCGTCGCCCGGCTCGGGTGGATGCACTTCGAGGCGCAGGTCGAAGCGGTCGAGCAGCGGCGCCGACAGGCGGCGGCGGTACCGGGCCCGCTGCGTCTCCGTGCATTCGCAGCTCGGCCCACCCCGACCGCACGGGCACGGGTTCGAGCACGCGACGAGGAGGAATTCGGAGGGGAACACGACCGCCATCGCCTGGCGCGAGATCCGCACCACGTGCTCCTCGATCGGCTGGCGCAGCGCGTCGAGCGCGTGCGGCGGGAACTCGCCCAGCTCGTCCAGGAACAAGACCCCGCGATGTGCAAGCGTCACTTCCCCGGGTCGGAGACGGTTCGAGCCGCCGCCGACGAGGGCGGCGGTCGACGCGGTGTGATGCGGGGCGCGGAACGGGCGCCGGCGCGCCAGACCGTGCCGGGGTGCATGACCGGCGGCGGAGTGGATGCGCGTCACCTCGAGCGCCTCATCGGGATCGAGGGGCGACAGGATCGTCGGCAGCCGTCGGGCGAGCATCGTCTTTCCGGTGCCGGGCGGACCCGTGAGCAGGACGTGATGCCCGCCTGCGGCGGCGACCTCCAGCGCGCGTCGCGCGCGCGGGAGCCCACGCACGTCGGCGAGATCGACGGGCTCGTCGTCGACGTCGAGCGCGCTGGGCTCGCCGGCGGTGGACGGCGGGTGCTCCGGCCATTCGGCTTCACCCTTCAGGCAGGCGCGCAGCTCCGCGACCGAGCGCGCCGATCGCACCTCCATCCCGTGCACGAGCGAGGCCTCGGCGACGTCGGTCGCGGGCACGATCACGGAGT
>DATFPZ010000026.1:0-2281 GCA_035264545.1 Acidimicrobiia bacterium | reverse complement strand
GGCGTGCCCGATCGGTGGCAGCTCTACGCCGTCACCCCGTGAGCGGACGCACAACGAGAGCACACTGGGAGAAGGAGGCGACTGGCATGGCGGCTGACTCGCACGAGCAGGTCGTGATCGACGCGGTGCCGAAGGACTTGTTCATCGGGGGCGAATGGCGGCCGGCGGGGTCGGGCAAGACGTTCCCGGTGGAGGACCCGGCCACGGGCGCGTCGTTGTGCGACGTCGCCGACGGTGACGCCACGGACGCCATCGCGGCGCTCGACGCCGCGGCTTCTGCCCAAGAGGCGTGGGCCGCGCATCCGCCTCGGGAACGCGGCGAGATCCTTCGCCGCACCTACGAGCTGCTCACCGAGCGCACCGACGACCTCGCGCTCCTGATGACCCTCGAGATGGGCAAGCCTGTCGACGACTCGCGCGCCGAGATCAAGTACGCCGCCGAGTTCTTCCGCTGGTTCTCGGAGGAGGCGGTGCGCATCGACGGCCGCTACACGGTCGAGCCCGGCGGCAGCGGACGGCTGCTCGTCCTGCGCCAAGCCGTCGGCCCGTGCCTGTTCATCACACCCTGGAACTTCCCGACGGCGATGGGCACACGCAAGATTGGGCCTGCCGTCGCGGCGGGCTGCACGATGATCGTCAAACCGGCCTCGCTCACCCCGCTGTCGATGCTCGCGCTCGCGCAGATCCTCACCGAGGCCGGGCTCCCGTCCGGCGCGCTGAACATCGTGACGTCGAAGAAGGCGGGCGCGACAACCGGCGCGGTGCTCGAGGACCCGCGGCTGCGCAAGCTGTCGTTCACCGGCTCGACCGAGGTCGGGAGGGGGTTGATCGCGGCGGCGGCTCCCCAGGTGCTGCGCGTCTCGATGGAGCTCGGCGGCAACGCACCCTTCCTTGTCTTCGAGGACGCCGACCTGGATGCCGCCGTCGACGGTGCGGTCCTGGCCAAGATGCGCAACATCGGCGAGGCGTGCACGGCTGCCAATCGGTTCCACGTGCACGAGTCGGTCGGCGACGAGTTCGCGGCCCGACTCGCCGAGCGCCTCGGCAGCATGCGCGTCGGACGCGGCACTGAGGACGGCGTCCAAGTGGGCCCGCTCGTCGAGGCAAAGGCGCGCGAGAAGGTCGTCGAACTCGTCGACGACGCCCGCGACCGCGGCGCCAAGACGCTGGTCGGCGGCGACACGATCGACGGGCCGGGGTACTTCTACGCACCCACCGTGCTGCGGGACGTGCCGTCAGACGCGAGGGTGCTGCGCGAGGAGATCTTCGGTCCGGTGGCGCCGGTCGCGACCTTCACGACGGACGACGAGGCGCTCCGAGCCGCGAACGACACCGACTTCGGCCTCGTATCGTACGCGTACACGCGCGATCTCGACCGGGCGTTTCGCGTCATCGAGGGGCTGGAGACCGGGATGGTGGGGCTGAACCGCGGCCTCGTCTCGAACCCGACCGGCCCGTTCGGTGGTGTGAAGCACTCGGGATTCGGTCGCGAAGGCGGCCACGAGGGCATCGACGAGTACCTCGAGGTCAAGTACGTGGCGGCGCAGGTCGGCGGGTAGGTTGCCGGCGCGAGACGGAAGACTTGCTGGATCACCGTGATCGGAGGAGCGTCGCATGGCCGGGTCGAGCGCAACCTTGCACGAGTCGCCGGAGGCACTGGGGTCCGAGGCGATCGAGCGCCATCGGGCGATCGTCTCGATCATGGAGGAGCTGGAGGCGATCGACTGGTATGACCAGCGGGCGATCGCCAGCGGCGACGACGAGCTCCGCGCCGTGATCGAGCACAACCGGGACGACGAGAAGGAGCACGCGGCGATGGCGCTCGAGTGGCTGCGTCGCCGCGACCCCTTCCTCGACGAGCAGCTTCGCAAGTATCTGTTCACCGAGGGCTCGATCGCCGCGAAGGAAGACGAAGTCACCGTCGACGACGACGCCGGCTCCGGCTCGCTCGGGATCGGCGACCTGCGCTCGGAGGTGACCCTGTGAACCATCTGTTGCGCGAGCTCGCCCCGGTGTCGGGCGAGGCATGGGACGCGATCGACGAAGAGGCGGCGCGCACGCTGCGCCACTTCCTGGCCGCCCGCAAGGTGGTGGATTTCTCCGGTCCGCACGGCTGGACGCATTCGGCCGAGACGCTCGGTCGCGTCGAGGCGGTCGGCGCGGTACCGGCGGAGGGGGTCGAAGCCGCGATCCGACGCATGCAGCCGCTGGCCGAGCTCCGCACGCCGTTCGAGCTCTCGCGCCGGGAGCTCGAAGCCATCGACCGCGGGTCCCGTGACTA
>DATFPZ010000025.1:0-3062 GCA_035264545.1 Acidimicrobiia bacterium | reverse complement strand
GTGTTCAGTGTCCATTCGGTGGCGTCAGAAGGGAGCGAAGCGGACAGCTATCTCACTGGGGCGAACCGAATCCCCGGGACACTGCCCGCCAGGCGGGAGCGACGAGAGAGAAGGTCGAACCGGTGTAGTCGCATTCGCGCCGCGCCCTGGCGACCGAAGCTGACCTCTAAAGGGTACCAGACGGACGTCTACGCTCAGTTCACCCCGGAGGGAGAGAACGATGACGGACAGATCGGCGTTCACGGACGACGAGTGGAAGGAGCTCACGGAGGCACCGCTGCTCGTGACCCTGGCGCTGTTCGCGGCGGGTGAGCACGGGCCGATCTCGATGGTCAAGGAGGCCAGCGCGAGCGCCCGCGCCATCGCCCATCCGGGCGCCGGCGGCCCCGCCGACCAGCTCATCGCCGAGATCGCCAAGGAAGCCGAGGGCAAGGAAGCGCGCCACAACGCCCGCCAGCATCAGGTGGCGAACCTCGAGCAGGTCGTCGAGGCCTCGCTCGCCGACCTCGGCGGGGCGGCGACCGCGGTGCGCAAGCTCCCGAACGACGAGGCCGCGCAAGTCGCCGGCTGGTTCGTCGACATCGCCAAGGCGGTGGCGGCGGCGGCCAAGACCGTCACCCCCGCCGAGCAGGAGACGATCGACAAGATCGCGGCGTTGTTCGAGATCCCGTCATCGTGAACATCGACCTGCTCGATCCGGCGTCGTTCGCCGACGGTCAGCCGCACGAGCAGTTCCGCTGGCTGCGCGACAACGCACCCGTCTACCGGCATCCCGAGCCGGACGGGCCCGGGTTCTGGGCCGTCACCCGGTACGACGACGTGCGCGAGGTGGGGCGCGACCCCGACCACTACTCGTCGATGCCGACGATCTTGATCCCGGACTTCGCCGACATCGACTTCGGCGATCACAAGATGATGATCACGTCGGACCCGCCGCGCCACACGCGGCTGCGGCGCATCATCAACAGCCAGTTCACGCCACGCGCGGCGGAACGGCTGCGGCTGCGCATCGAGGAGCTCGCCGGCGAGATCATCGACAGCGTGATCGAGCGGGGCGAGTGCGACGCCGTCACGGACATCGCCGGCGAGATGCCCTCGTTCGTGATCGCCGAGCTGCTCGGGATCCCGCTCGACGACGGACGCCAGCTCTACCACCTCACCGAGACCATCCACGCCGCGCCCGGGTCCGTGCCCGAAGGCGCCGGGCTCACGGCGGTCATCGAGATGTTCAACTACGCGCGCCAAGTGGCCGAGGAGAAGCGGGCGCGAGCGAGTGACGATCTGGCGAGCCGGATCCTCGGCGCCGAGGTCGACGGCGAGCGCCTCGACGACATCGACTTCAATCTCTTCTTCCTGCTGCTCATCGACGCCGGCGGCGATACCACCCGCAACCTCGTCGGCGGCGGGTTGGTGGCGCTGTTCGACCATCCCGACGGGCGTCGTCGCCTCCAGGACGACGTCGACGGCATGCTCCCGAGCGCGGTCGAGGAGATGCTGCGCTGGGTCAGCCCGGTGGTCTACATGCGCCGGACCGCGACGCAGGACTGCGAGCTCGCGGGCACGCCGATCGCGACCGGCGACAAGGTCGTCATGTACTACGGCTCCGCCAACCGCGACGAGCGCGCCTTCGCCGAGCCGGACCGCTTCGACGTCGCCCGGACACCGAACGAGCACATCGCGTTCGGTGGCGGCGGGCCGCATTTCTGCCTCGGCTCGCACATCGCTCGCGTCGAGATCCAGGCGCTGCTACGCGAGCTGCTCACACGACTCCCCGACATCTCCCCCGCCGGCTCCGCCGAGTGGCTGGCGTCGAACTTCATCTCGGGCCCCAAGCACCTGCCGGTGCAGTTCACGCCCGCGAGGCATGCCACGGCGTGACAGGAGGGTCCGCGGCTCGGCTGAACCCTCCCTCTAGCCTGTGGAAATCCCAGTTCTTCCCTGCGTCTCTCGACGCGCGCGCACGCGCGCCCGTGCCCCGTCACGCTGCTTCCTCGCCGCGGCCGTCGTCGGGGCGGCGCTCTTCGCGGCCGGCTGTTTCCCGCCCGGCTCGTCCGGAGGCTCGCTGAGCGCGCATCACGATGATCCGTTCCTGACGTGCATCCGCCAGCGCGAATCAGGCGGGAACTACCAAGTCGACTCGCCCGGTGGGCAGTACCACGGCGCCTATCAGTTTCTCCAGGCCACTTGGGACGCCACCGCCAGCCACGTCGGCGCGCGGGATCAGGTCGGCGTAGACCCACATACCGCAAGCCCCACCCTGCAGGACGACATGGCCTGGGCGCTCTACCAGTGGCAGGGCCCCGGACCGTGGGGCGATTCCGGCTGCTGATCGCGGCGCGCTCGGCGTCAGGGCTTGGACCTGGCGATGCAGATGCCGAGGCGGGCCTCATCGTAGGTGAAGGTCAATCTCTTCATGCCTTGAGGCCGTAGTTCCAGTGGCTCGGAAGCACAGCGAAAGGGGCAGGAAAGGAATGGACGACGGAACAGCAAGAGACGGCACGGGGATGGCGCGCCGTTCTCGAACCCTGAGACGGAGGCCTCGCGTCTATGGGCTCGTCGCCGTGGGCGCGGCCGCGGTCATCACGCTCGCGGCGTGCGGGGGCTCGAGCGACTCGAGTTCGTCGAAGAAGACGACGACGACGAAGAAGTCGACTGCGACCACCACCAAGAAGGGGGCAGCGGCGAGCGCGGCCGTCGTCAAGACCGCCAAGACCCCGCTCGGCACGATCGTGGTCACGAGTGCCGGGAAGACCGTCTACACGCTGACGAGCGGTGGGCAGCAGGTTCCGTGCTCGGGCGCCTGCCTGCAGGTCTGGCCGGCCGTGACGCTACCCGCGGGGACCACCAAGGCCACCGGCACAGGCGTGAAGAACGTCGGGACGGCGTCCGGCGGGACGGTCACGATCAACGGCGCGCCCGTTTACACGTTCTCCGGTGACGCGAAGGCGGGCGACACTGCCGGCGAGGGCATCAACAGCTTCGGCGGCACCTGGAACGTGATGAAGGTCGGCGGCGGCACGAGCGGCGGCGGCTCGACGTCCACGACGGCGAAGAGTGGCGCC
>DATFPZ010000024.1:0-2939 GCA_035264545.1 Acidimicrobiia bacterium | reverse complement strand
GTCCCGCCGATCTACCAGCCCGAGGTCGGCGCGCAGGCCGTCGTGCACGCCGCGCTCCACCCCCGCCGTGAGATGTGGGTCGGCGGGAGCACGATGGCGACCATCACCTCCGAGCGCATCGCCCCTGCGCTCCTCGACCGTTACCTCGGCCGCACTGGATTCGAAGCCCAGCAGACCGACGACGACCTCGATCCGTCGGCGCCGGCGAATCTCTGGGCGCCGGTGCCCCACGACCCTGGGCCGCACGGCGGTTTCGACCGCGTGGCCCACGACGCGAGCCTGGCGTTGTGGTTGAGCCGGAACCGGGGCTGGGTCGTCGCTGCTGCGGTCGCGGCGCTGCTCAGCGCCGTGCGCGGTGGTGCGCTGGTCCTTCGCCGGCGCGCGAGGTTGATCGCAGAGTTCACCAACGACACGTGCGTGAGGGCCTGCGGGAAGTTCCCGAGCATCCGGTGCGTGGCGGGGTCGTACTCCTCGGAGAGCAGACCAACGTCGTTGGGGAGGCCCGACGCCCGGTCGAACACCGCCTGCGCCTCGCCCTGACGCCCGAGCAACGCGAGGTCGTCGGCCAACCAGAAGCTGCACGGGAGGAACGCGCCCTCTTCGCCCGAGTACTCGGCGTCGTCCGGCAGCGCGCTGAACCGGTACAACAGGCCCCCCGTGCCGAGCTCGGTGGTGATCGTCCGGATGGTGTCCTGCATCCGCTCGTCGCCGGCCGGGAGGAAGCCGACCAGCGGCATGCGCAGCACGCTAGCGTCGAGCGCCGGAGAACCATAGGACTGCGTGAACGCCCGACGCTGCGGGTCCCACGCCTTCTCGCAGACCTCGTCGTGGATCCGCTGTCGTAGATCGCGCCAACGGTCCAGCGGGCCCTCGGCGCCGAACTCCTCGATGGTGCGGATCGCGCGGTCGAAGGCCACCCACGCCATCACCTTCGAGTGTGTGTAGTGCTGCGTACCACCGCGAACCTCCCAGATGCCTTCGTCGGGTTCGTTCCAGGCCGTCTCGAAGTGGTCGAGCATGGTGCGCTGGAGTTCCCAACCATGCTCGTCCGCCGGTGCGCCGGAGCCGCGAGAGAGATACATGGCATCGACGAGCTCACCGAAGACATCGAGCTGTCGCTGTCCGTGCGCGGCGTTCCCGATGCGAACCGGGGCGGAGTTGCAGCATCCGGGCAGCCACGGCACTTCCGTCTCCGACAAGAGCCGCTCCCCGTCGACCCGGTACACGACGGGCATGTGGGCCGGGTCGCCGGCGACCGCGCGCATCAACCAGTCGCGCCAGCATTCGGCGTCGGCGCGGAAGCCGGCGCCGAGCAGTGCGTAGTACGTGAACGTGGCATCCCGAACCCAGCAGTACCGGTAGTCCCAGTTGCGGACGCCGCCGGCCAGCTCCGGGAGGGAGGTGGTCGGTGCCGCGACCATGCCGCCGGTCGGCGAGTACGTCAGCGCCTTCAGGGTGATCTGCGATCGGATGACCCGCTCGCGGCCGTCGTCGAGATCACATTGTGCGATCCAGTCACACCACCAGCACTCGGTGCTCTTGATCGCCCTGACGACCTCGATCGGCTCCGGCGGCGTCTCATGCGACGCGCACCAAGTCAACACGAACGGCACCTGCTGGCCCTCGTCGACCTCGAAGCGAGCCACGGTCGTGAGATCGCGACCTTCCGTCGCGACCGGCGTATCGAGATACAGAGCGTTCGGACCCGCCACGGCCCGCAACCGGTCGTCGACGCGGCGCACCCACGGCGTCGTCGACCCGTACTCGAAGCGCACCACGAGCTCCATGTCCATCGTGGTCCGTCCGTGTAGGCCCTCGACGATCCGCACGACCGTCGGGTTCCCGTCCCGGACCGGCATGCAATCGACGACTCGCACCGTTCCGGAGTCCGTTTCAAAGTCGGTCTCCAACACGAGCGTCTCGTCGCGGTAGCGGCGGCGAACCCTTCTGACGGGACCGGCGGGTGCCAGCCGCCAATGGCCGTGTGATTCGTCGCCGAGGAGCGCGGCGAAGCACGCGGGCGAGTCGAAGCGAGGCAGGCACAGCCAATCGACTGATCCTTCGGTGGTCACGAGCGCCGCCGTCTGGGTATCGCCGAGCAAGGCGTGGTCCTCGATGCGCCGCACGCCGTGTATGTACCCACGGCCGCTCCCCGCGAGCCGTGGAACGCATCTCCACGTTTGGGAGGCGGCGCGGCGCGGAAAGCTCTGGCCTGGGGAAACGGTCGGACGGGACCGATCGGCCCCACGGACCACCCGGGAGGAGGGCGTCACGCGCGCTGGTCTCGTGCTCCTCGGGCTCACGCTCGGGCTCGCCGGGGTGGGATTCATGCGCCCAGGCGTCGAGGCAACCGAGCGCGCCGCGGGTCCATCCCGTGACGTGCGCGCCTTGTACCTGAAGGACTGCGCGGTCTGCCACGGCAGCGACGGCCGCGGGACGCGCCAGGGCCCGTCGCTCGCCGGCAAAGGAGCCGCGACCATCGACTTCTGGGTCTCGACCGGCCGGATGCCCCTCCCGTCGCCGGATTCGGAGCCGCGGCGGCGCGAGCCGGCGTATTCGCGCTCCACGATCCGGGAGCTCGTCGCTTACGTGCAGTCGATCACCGGTGGTCGCGGTCTCGCCATCCCGCGTGTCGACCCGCACGCCGGCAGTGTCGCCGAGGGCGGCGAGCTCTTCCGGCAGCAGTGCGCAGCGTGTCACGCGTGGTCGGGCGAAGGCGGCGCGTTGATCGAGCGCGAGGCGCCGGCGACGCAGCCGGCCACGCCGACGCAGATCGCCGAAGCAGTCCGCACCGGCCCCGGCAACATGCCCGCCTTCGGCCGGGCGGCGATCGCCGACGACCAACTCGATTCGCTCGTCGCGTACACGGGGTACCTCGACGAGCCGCGCGATCGGGGTGGGGAGCCGCTCTGGCACGTCGGACCGCTGGCGGAAGGAGC
>DATFPZ010000023.1:0-7419 GCA_035264545.1 Acidimicrobiia bacterium | reverse complement strand
TGCCGTCGGGCCCGCCGCCCAGTTCGAGTGTGAATCGGACCTCAGCATCGTTTTGCCCGTGAAACGGATGCTGTTCACGTGCATGCCCGTGAGACGGTTATGAGGTGCGCATTCGCCGGCCTGAGCCATGAGCGGTTGGATCGCGTCGCCGGCTTCGATGACGCGAGCTCTCTCCGACGAACCGAGACAGACTCGCTCCTGCTACGAGACCCGCTCGGCCGCGGCGACGACGTGGGTGACGGGTAGACCGAAGTCACGCTCCACCCGGTGCGGCAAGTCGAGCCTCAACCAGCGCGACGCACCGGGCCGGAGAGTCGAGAGGATGATCCCGTCGAACTCCTGCTTGCGCAGTGCGTCGCCGATTGCCAGCATCGGCGACCGGTCGCCCAGCTCCCCCGTCACCTCGGCGCCGAGTTCACCAAAGCGGATCAGGGCAACGTCGAGTCGCTTCTGCGCTTCGACGCGGGAGTGGCCCTCGTTCCACGCGCCGTGCTCCGCAACGGGTGTCACGGGCACGACGACATGGAACCGGCAGGGACCTGTTTCCAGTCGGTGCCGCACCTCGCCGAGGAGGTGCTCGCCTCCGAGGGTCCGGTTCGCCACCACGAGGTACTGGTCCATGGCTCACCCCCGTGCATCTCCGATCCCGCGCGTCATGGTAGGGGCGGCGAGGTGCGCTTGCCGCATTGCCGGCGGCGCGGTGCACCTACGTGCCGATCGGTGCTCTGTCCGACCACGCCATGGGCCGGGGTTCTGTGCGCCTCGGGGAGCCGCGTTCTCTGCGCGGAGGTGAGCAGCCTGCGGCTCGGCCGAAGACATCCACCAGGACCGCGGTTGTCACATGCGTTCGGTTGGCGTCTTGGAGCGATCGCCGACGAGCAGCGCGATCGTGGCCCCTACGACCGCGGCCGCAGTGCCCACGTAAACGACTTTGGCGCTAGCGACGTCGAGGAGGAGCCCTCCCGCGATCGGCCCGAGCGCGTACCCGCCCGCGTAAAGGACGTTCTGGAACCCATAGGCGAGTCCCCGCTCGGCCTCGTCGAAGGACTCGTCGAGCATCGGGACGGCGGCGGCGAAGCAGAGGCTGAAGCCCGCGCCGTAAATGCCGAGCGCGATCGCGGTTCCCGCGACCCCAGGCAGGGCGGCGAGCAGCAGCGCTGAGAGCGCCGTGATCGCGAGCCCGGCGCGGGCCGGGACGAGCCTGCCGCGCCGGTCCCCCCACCGCCCGCCCAGCGGCGCGATCCCGGCATCCACCGCGATCGAGCCGGCAAACAGCAGTCCGATCGCGGCACTCGAGAGCCCGAGGCGATCGTCGAGATCGAGCGGTGCAACGACTTCCACTACCCCGAGGACGAGGGCGCTGACGAGGATGATCGCCGACGCCCACCGGCCGATGGACGCCCTCAGCACGTGCCGGATCGTTGCCAGCGCGGGCAACGCGATCGAAGATCTCTTCGGATCCCGCGGCAGCAGCACGAGCGCAGCGACCGACAGTCCGACGGCGGCGCCGCAGCAGATCAGGAACGGCGCCTCGAAGGAGACCACGTCGGCCGCGACCCCGCCGAGTGCAGGGCCCGCGATTGAGCCGACGCCGGTCGCGCCGATGGCAACCCCGAGCGCCTCGCCGCGCTTGCCTGGCGGGGCGGTGTCCGAGACGAGCGCCAGCGCCGCGATCCAACTCGCGGCCGACCCGACCCCCTGGACGGCGCGGGCAGCGACCAGCAACGCGAGCGAATCGGAGGCCGCGATGAGACCCGACCCCGCGCCGACCACCATGAGGCCGACCGCGAGCAGGAGCCTCCGACCGAGGCGATCGGCGATGCGCCCGAGCGGCAGCGACAGCGCGGCGATCGGCACCGCATACGCCGCGAGGGTGACGCCCAGCGCGTCCGGGCCGGCGCCCGTGCGTTCCTCGATGGTGGGCAGGAGCGGCGCGATCAAGCCGAGCAGCGTCGCGTCGATCATCACCGCGCCGATCGCGATCGCGACGATCGCCCGGCGGCGCGACACGGTGCCGGGACCTGGCGCCACGGATCCCGACACCGGACGAGCGGGCCTTAGCCCCGTTCGTCGGCGTCAGTTGGCGGCGGCACGTGCTGCCGGCGCGTGCCCCGCGACCAACGCGCGACCGTCGGGTTGAGGACGAACAGCGAGAGCCAGACGAGCTGCGCCGCCCCGGGGTCTACGAGGTAGGCGATCGGGATCGAGAACAAGAAGACCGCGGCCGGCGTCAGCGAGGTCGCGACCTGCACGGAGAACTCCGCCCGGCTCGGTTGGGAGGCGAGCAGGCGCCGCCGGCACGCCATTACGTACACGAGCGTCTGCAGCGCCGAGGCCACGGCGACGTTGACCGCCAGGACTGCACTCGGCAGCGGGAGGTTCTCGACGCCGGGGTCGCCGACCGACTTCGTGCTGAATGGCAGAACGACGATAGCGGCGACGAGGAAGAGGTTGGCGATGATCACCGGGCGGTCGATGGCCGCAAACGACGCGATCATGCGGTGGTGCTCGAGCCAGTAGCTAGAGATCACCGCGAAGCTGATCGCGAAGGCGACGAACTGCAGACCGACCTCGTCGTTGAGAGCACTGAGGCTGGTCCAGACCTTCGGGTTCTCGCCGACCTCGAGGCTGGTGACCAGAAGCGTCAGCGCTACGGCGAAGGTGGCGTCGACGAAGCCGATCGCGCGATCTAACTCGGACGATCCGCGCTCGTAGCGGGGCACCGGCTCGCTCACAAGCTCAATCCCGATCTCATGGCTCGAAACTCCGGGAAGCCTACGCGGCTGCCATGAGCACCAGGATTTCGGACCCACACAGAACGACGCGCTATAAGGATCGACTCCGACCGAGGAGCGCGCTCCGAACCGGCGATCGGTGCGTGCGGGCGGCGGAATGCGGCCGGGCTATGACGGAGCCGGCGCCGGTGCCGGCTCGATCCGTTCGCGTGCTGCGGTGCGCTCGAGGATCTCGCGCTGCACGAGGCCGCGCGACACCCAGTTGCGACGGTCGGCCCACACGAGCATCGGTGGCAGCACGACGAGCGCGCTGAGCAGGGCGACGGCCACGTTCATCGCCACGATGATCCCGAAGTCCCGCAGGAGTGGCAGAGACGACGTGGCGATGACAGCCACGCCCGCGATGGCGGTGAGGGCCGACACGATGAATGCCCGGCCGGTGCGGGACGCCGCCACTTCGACCGCCTCCTCGGGCGTCAACCCGCGGCGGCGTTCCTCCACGAACCGCAGCAGGATCAGCGACGTGAACTCCGTGCACGCCGCCACTACCAACGGCCCACCCACCGCCGTGATGGGACTCAGTTTGAGGCTGAAGGCGAAGGCGACGAGCGACGCGGTACCCACCGCAATCAGCACCGGGACGAGCGACAGCAATGAGCGGATCACGCTGCGGAGCCGCACGCAGAGGAAGAGGAACACGAAGAGAATGGCGAGGTAGGTCAACAGAACCCGGTTGGCTTCGAGGTTGTCGAGCAGGCCGACTCCTACGACTGCGAGTCCCGACGGGGTGGCGCTGACCCCGGCCGGCGGCTTGACGGTGGAACGGATCTCTCGCACGACTTCGGCTCGCCGCTCGAGCTCGCTCGGTCCGGTGCGGAAGACGAGGTTCAGCGCGTTCCCATCCGGATTCACCGTCGACTTCTTGATGCCCTCGGGGGCGACACCGTCGGCGGCGCGCACCTCTTCTCCCGTCGGGGCGACGTGCGAGGCGCCGGGCACGTCGTTGGTGATGTCGCTCACCGTGGTGACGATGCCGGCCGCAGTGAGCAGGGTCTCGGGATGCTCGGCGAGCTGCTGGGTCGTGAAGCTGTCCATGAACCCGACGGTCTTGTCGTCGAACACGTCCTTTGACTGCACGAACATCCCGAGCTCGCTGGACGATCCCGTCTCGCGATCGAGCGTGTGGAGGTCGTGGATCACCTGCGACTTCTGGTTGACCCACTTGATCGGGTCGGTCTGCAGTTCCAGCTGCCCCTCGGTCACGATCCCGCCCGCGAACACGATCACGGCGATGATCGTGAGGGGGACTGCAACGCCCCCTGGCAACCCGCCCAGCCACACGACGAGGCGGCCGAGCGGGCCAGTGCGGAAGTCTCGGCCCTTGGTGGGGGACTTGTACTCGCGGATGCCGAGTGCGGCGAGCGGGGCGACGATGCTGCACAGGCAGATCACCGCGATACCGACCGCCAGGAGGAGGCCGAACTGGCGGAGCATTGGAACTTTGGCGAAGCGCAAGGCGGCGAAGGCGAAGATGGCATCGAAGGTGACCACGAGCAGCGCCGGGCACAGGTTGCGGGCCGTCTCCTGGATCGGGTGCGCGGCGCGGTCGATTACCACCTCTTCCTCGACGCGCGCGTGCATCTGGATCGCGTAGTCGATGCCGATGCCGAGCATCACCGGCAGTCCGGCGATGGTCACGATCGTCAGTGGGATGCCGATGTAGCCGGCGAGCCCGAACGCCCACACGATGCCGATGAGGATCACGGCCAACGGCAGCAGTCGCCAGCGCACGTCGAAGAGCACCAGCAGGATCACGATCATGATGCCGACGGCGATCGCGCCGAGGGTCAGCATGCCCCCGGTGAGGTAGTTGTTGATGTCCGTGAGCAGCACGGGCGCGCCCGTCGTGATGTCGGCCGCGTTGTCGAACTTGAGCCGCTCGCCGGCTGTGATGACCTTGTCCGACGCGGCGCCTTCTGTCGTGATCGATGCGTTGCCGACGAGGCGTGTCACCATCTGCGCGTGCGTGTCGTCGATGATGAAGGTGCGTAGCGCCTTGCGGATTTCCCCCTGGTTGTTGTGCAGGAGAAAGTCGACCCACGCCGGGTTGTCGAGCGTGCGCTGCGCCTGCGGGACCGCGTTGAGGCGCTGGAGTGTCGTCCCCGCGTCGGCGTTGCGGGCTGCCTGGCTCTCGGGGGACGGGTCCCGCGCCGTCGCGTTCAGCAGCGCCCGTCCCGCGACGCTCTGAGTCGGGTCGCCCGACGGGCTCTGCACCAGGCTGTCGCTGAACTCCATGATCGTGCGGGGGCTGATCACGCCGACGATCCCTTTGCCCTTGCCCAACTCGTCCTCGACGGCGCGCCACTTGGCCTGGTTCTCCGGCGTGAACAGCTCGTTGACCGTGTGGCCCTTGTCCATGGTGACGAGCGTGAGCATCGCCTGGCCGCCGAAGAGCCCCTGGTAGGCGACGTTGTCCTTGTAGACGGTGTCGCTCTTGTTGAGGTAGCTGTCCTGGCCGGTCGAGAACTCCAGGCGGGTGATGCCGAACCCGAGGATCAGCGTGACGAGCAGCCCGATGACCGACACGAGCCCGACGCGCCGGCCGAGCTCGACCGCGATGAATCTCCAGAACCGCTCCACGGCGCTCTCTCCCCCCTGCCGGAACTCGCGTGCCGACACTAGCCAGAACGGCCAGGCGCGTCGTCGCGAGACTCACGCTCGAGCAGCCCTCGAGGCGTACCTGACCGTCGCCACGCGACAGTTGGGGCTATTGGAAGATCGCGGCGACGATGTTGATGGTCACTGCCAGGATCACCGCGCCGAATAGATACCCCAAGAGAGAGTGGATCAGCACGGTGTGACGGACCCTCCGATCGTTGACGTCGGTGTCCGCCACCTGGAACGTCATGCCAATCCCGAAGGCGACGTACGCGAAGTCGCGGTAGTCCGGCTCGTATTCGGGGCCGCACTTGAAGTCGATGCCGCCGACGGGCGGTCGGGCGTAGTACTCGTGCGCGTACCGCAAGGCGAACACGGTGTGCACGGTCGCCCAGGAGAGAACCACTGTGAGCACCGCGGCGGAGATCAGCAGCACGTCGCCGCGACCGCTGTCTGTTTCGCTGGCCTTGAGGAGATCGAAGCCCACGCCCACCAGGCTCACGACACACGCGCCGAGCACCAGCAACTGCGCCGAGACGCGGCTGTCGTCCTCGCGGCTGGCGAACCTCCGTGTTTCCTCGGCGTCGAACCGACCTGCGCTCGTCCAGACCCACACGAGGTACAGCGCCGCCGCGACGTCCCATCCGATCAGCGTCGACAGCTGCCACGGCGTGAACAACGCCGTGACGACTCCCGCCGCGCCGCCGGCGCTCGCCACGAACATCGCCCGCCGGCGCGCTGACACGGACCACAGCAGTGCAACGTGCGGGCGTTCACGGACCACTCGTGTCGACGTTAGCGGCGCCGGTCGCGCGGGACCCGAATCGCCGCGAAGCGCGGACCGTACGTCGCGACGACAGGGTCCGTGAGGTTGTCGAGGTCGGCGGCGCGGCTGTTGAGGTTCCAGCTCACCAATAGCCGCTTGCCTGCGAGGTTGATCTCCGGGTGGGACGCCGCCAGGTACGTGAACTCGTCGGATCGGCCGGAGGTGGGCGCGGCGATCAAGGGTCCTGCCGCCCGCCACGGACCCTGCGGCGTGCGAGCGGTCCAGCCGATGATCGTCGTGCCGTCGAACTCGCGGTCCTTGGCGATCGCCAGCCAGCGGCCGTCGCGCAGACGCGCCACCGCCGGGTTGTTGAACGGCGGAGCCGTGAGCACGGGCGTGGCCCGCGCCGGGTCGCGGCTCCACTTCCGGCCGCTTCGGAACTGCCACCGACCGCTCACGTCGCGGGCGCGCACGCGGGCCAGGTAGGTCGACGGGCCCGCGGTGTAGTGGCGCCCGAAGAGATAGAGCCATCCGCCGTCGACGACGACCGAGGACGCCCAGGCGCGGTCCTGGTGGGGGACCGGGCGCACGCCGACGACGGCGAGGTCGCTGCGCCGCAGCTGGACGACGTCCATTCCTACAGGTTCGAAGTCGAAGACGCCGGGCCCCGTGCGTCGCACCCGTGTGACGAAAATGTCGACCACTCGCCCGTGCACACCGCCGGGCACGACGCCGCCCGCCGGCCACCAGAAGTCGTCCGTGCCCGGGATCGTGAGCCATCCGGCGCCCGCCGAGCCGACGAGGTCGACGCAGCCGCCCGTCTGGACCAGGGCGCTGTTGTGCTGGAGGCGGGCGCCCGGCGCGATGCCGCCGTCAGGCGCGCGGGCGCCGGTCCAGGTGTCGCCGAACAACCACAACACCCTGCCGTCGCGCAGGTCGATGGACGCCGGGAGGTCGGCGGTGATCCAGCCGTCAGGACGGTTGGTGGTCATCGCGCTGAAGAAGTCGGGCGTGTCGGCGCGCTGGCGCGCGCACGGTCGCCGGTCAGCCGACACGGCGGGGCCGTGCCCTGCGACGACCGGCTGCGCGCGTGGATGCTCGGCCCGGCTTCCTCCGCCGCAGGCACCGGCAGTCGTCAGCGCCAGGAGAACGGCACCGAGCATTACCCTGCGCAGCGCGATGGCAGATCGGATCGAGCTCTTCGAACGCCGCAACCGGCTGCGGATCGTAGCGCTCGTCGTGCTCGCAACCCTCAACTAC